>JBOFXU010000258.1:0-1060 GCA_051654305.1 Bacteroidales bacterium
ACCTGATCTATGCTCAGGCAGTAGAAAAGGTAGAAGCGTTTGAGCTTAAAAATATGCTTCGCCAGGAAGAGGACCACTTGGGTGCAGTATTGAAAATCAATGCAGGTGCCGGAGGTACAGAAAGTCAGGACTGGGCTTCAATGCTTATGCGTATGTACACGCGTTATGCAGAGAAGCAGGGGTATAAAGTAAATGTATCGAACTACCTCGACGGAGATGAAGCCGGAATTAAAACGGTAACACTTCAAATCGAAGGAGATTACGCCTACGGTTATCTGAAAAGCGAAAATGGTGTACACCGCCTTGTTCGTGTGTCACCCTACAATGCTCAGGGCAAACGTATGACTTCGTTCTCCTCTGTTTTCGTTGTTCCCTTAGTGGATGATTCGATCGAAATTGACATCAACCCTTCGGATATCACTTGGGAAACATTTCGTTCCAGCGGTGCCGGTGGACAGAATGTAAATAAAGTGGAAACTGGGGTTCGACTCCGACATGCTCCAACGGGTATTGTTATTGAAAATACAGAAAGTCGATCGCAGCTTGGAAACAAAGAGAATGCATTACGACTTTTGAAGTCTCAATTATACGAGATCGAGCTCGAGAAACGTCGTGCCGAGCAACAGAAAGTGGAAGCTGGCAAGAAAAAAATCGAATGGGGTTCGCAAATCCGTTCGTACGTTTTCGATGACCGTCGCGTAAAAGATCACCGCACAAACTGGCAAACGTCAAATGTTCAGGCAGTCATGGACGGAGATATTGACGATTTCATTAAATCATATTTGATGGAGTTTGCAGCAGAAGATGCTGATTCTGCAGAATAATTTTTACTTTTACGAGCTATTCCTTTACGGGATAGCTCGTTTTGTTTTTTGTTCATCCTTTAAAGGAGATAATCATGAAGGTTCTTTTGATCAATACATCTGAAAACATTGGAGGTGCGGCTATTGCAGCGCGCAGGTTACTTATGGCGCTGCGAAAATCGGGAATTGACGCTGAAATGATCGTTCGTGATCGTTCAGGAGTGAACGACCATGTCATCAGCGTAAAAACCAGCCGT
>JBOFXU010000259.1:0-5861 GCA_051654305.1 Bacteroidales bacterium
CCTTCAGATGGTTCCTGAGCATTCGTGGTTACGTTTGCTGTGCTCAAAGCGATTTGGTTCGTATGGTAAAGGGTATCTACCGGAGCATAAAGAGAAGTTTCTTCAATTTTATGAACCTGAGTTGTTCCACCTGTCATACTGAATGGTTGTACTTCGAAATTGATTGTACCATATTTTTGAAGTAGCCCACCAATGAGTAACGAATCGGCATACTTGCTGATATGTTTTCTGATTTGCTTGCTCGTTTTTGGATCTTTATAGCGAACCTCTACATAAAACAAGTTAGAATCCGCAGGTAAATCCCATCTCAATTCAATATTTCCGGAGCCGGGAGTCGATCGAAGATTTGAGATATCACTTGGTATTTCTACTATCACTTTATCCTCGCTGCAGCTGGATAACGCGATAAGGATCGTAGCCAGGAATCCGAGTATTTTGTATTTCTTTTTCATGTTTAATCTATTTGTTGATAAATTAATAACCAGGGTTTTGAGCTAATTTTGTATTCAGATATGTTTCAGTTTGAGGAATTGGCATCAAATAGTGCATTGGACTAACGAAACGACGAGGGTAAACAACCTCAGTTACTTGAAAGAAATCAGCATCAGTTGTTCCATAGATATTCATTCCTTTTGCCTTCACATTGAAGAATTTGTCACCTAATTTCCAACGACGAACATCCCAGAAGCGCTGATTTTCCAGATATAATTCAATTGTTCTTTCCTGGCGCACAATCTCACGCATGCGGTTCTGATCCAAAGTTAGTCCTGTTGGTGCCCAAGCTACATCCACTGTAGGGATACCTGCTCTTACACGAATTTTATCCAAATATACTTTCGCTTCATCCAGGCGGTTCAACTCTACCAATGCCTCAGCATAGTTCAGGTAAAGTTCAGCCAAACGAATTACAGGCCAAGCATATTTAACCGGAGAGCCTGTATATTGAGGAGATACTCCTTTTTTATTCAGGTAACCAGTAGGAGAATAGTCATTTGTACGACCTTTAATACCTCCATTATCATTTTTACGGAATTGCATTTTTACTATTCCTGTAGGTACATCTACCCTGTTGTACTTCATCAACTCGAAGTTACTATTGTGATAGCAAATCCATGTGTTGAAACGAGGTTCACGATCCATATTAAGATTCATCGTAACACCCATGCCATTAGGTTGTTCACCAATGTCATAACGTTTCTCAAAATCCCATTCTGGATCCACATTAATCGGAAGACCATTTTTAGTATAAAATGTTTCTAAGATATTTAATGTAGGTGCTACACCATTCCACGAAGATCCTGCGTCCTGAAATGGAGTCGATTTATTTTGAAGATCGTATGTGCCCTCTCCACGAGTGTCTGTCCAAATACATTCGGTATTTGTCATATCCATAAATGTATAACGCACATTGCGCTCAAACTCATTTGTTGGCTGAGGCTTTTGTTTCGATGGTCCTTCAGAATAGAACAACTCATGTCCAGCTTCCTCTGCTGCATCAATTGCTGCTTTCGTAGCATCTGCTGCTTTTTGCCATTTTGAAGCGTCATAGGTTAGCGGCATCAATGGACGACCATCTACCGGGCTTACAAAGTCACTGTAGTACTCTGTGTTTCCGTTAAATAATGGAGAAGCCTGATACAAGAACATTCTTGATTTTAGAGCCATTGCTGCAATGCTTGTAGCACGACCATAAGAACTTGAAACCTGAGATTTAGGGAGTCCTTGAGCTGCTTCATCGAACATATTCGCAATCCAGTTTACACACTCATCATACGGCAGACGTTCCGGATAATCTTTTGATGGCGTATTGATATCATATACTTTATCAATAATCATTACCGGTCCATAACAACGCAACAACAAATAATGATAATATGCGATCAGGAATTTTGCCTCAGCTTTATACATAGCTTTATTCTCAGGAGCCATATTAGGTACCTGATCAATATTATCAATCAGAATCCAGGACTGACGGATACCAGCCCATAATGTATTCCAATAAGAGATACCCGGACTTACTGATGTATAGTTACCTTTTGGGAAGTGAGCGAAAGTTTCATGTTCAAAAGCAGTAACAACTTCATCAGCTGTCATAAAATCTAAAGAACTTGTTCCTGAACGGGAATTCGGAAGATATGAATAACACGAATACAGATATTTTTCTGCTGCTCGGGCATCTACAAAAGCATCGGCTTCTGTGGGTCTTTCATCCGGCACAATATCCAAATAGTTGCACGAAGTCGTAGCTAATCCTAATAGAAGGGCTACTGATATAACGATTTTTTTCATTGTAGTCTTTAGTTAATTGTCATCTGGAAACCAAAAGTAACATCACGCTGGGTTGGATAGCTCATACCTGCTCCACCACCCATCTCTGGATCCCAAAGTTTAAATTTAGAGAATGTTAGTAGGTTCGCACCTGTTACGAAGAAACGCATTTTGCGGTACGTGTATCCAAGCTCCACATTTTTAAGTTTTAAGAATGAACCATCGCGCAACCAGTAAGTTGAGTTTGCTGTATTGTTCGAAATATCCATTTTACTTAAACGAGGGTAAGCCGCGTGTACATTCGGATTTGTTTCTGACCAGTAGTCAGCAGCAACGAAATCAAGGATGTTACGAGTACTTGACGAACCGAAAGGATGGAATCCGGACATCATCAAAGATGTTTTGCCAACCCCCTGGAAGAAGATACCCATATCGAATTTTTTCCAGCGGATGTTTGGACCGAAACCATAAACGATCTGTGGAACTGTTGGGTTACCGATGTAACGAGCATCGTTACCGTCGATACGACCATCTGTTTGTCCATAGATATTTGGTTGGTCGATATATTTAATATCCCCGCCCATAATAGTACCACCGATTACCTGAGTAGGAGAGTTTGCTACCTCTGCATTATCAATGAACAGACGGTCAGCAATGTAACCTGAGTAACGGTTCAATGGTTGTCCGATACGGCTAAGTTGTGGGTAAAGCTGGAATGCTGGTTCATCATATTCCAGAATTTTATTTTTAGCCAGAGTAAACGTTCCTTTGAATGTAAGAGTAAGATCTTTGTTCAGATTTTTGATATAGTCTACCGACATATCAGTACCCCATGATTTTACTTTACCAAAGTTACCGTAAACGTTTGTCGAAGCAGTTCCCATAAATGTTGGTACTGTACCACGTTTCATAAAGATATTCTTACGAATTTCCTGGAAACCATCGATAGACAGACGGAAAGCACGGAACAGATTCATTTCAACACCGACATTCAATTTTTCTCCAATCTCCCAAGTAATATCCTTGTTTTCGAAGCGTAAATAAGAAGGTCCGCTGACAGAGTAGTTCTGGTCAATACCTGTAGTATAGCCTTTGCCGCTCAAATCGATATCTGACAAATAGATAAAACGTTCGCCACCAATCTGGTCATTACCTACCAAACCGTATGATCCACGGATTTTCATGAAATCGATAACATTTTCAAGTGGTCTCCAGAAATTCTCTTCACTGATGTTATAACCAACAGCAACAGATGGGAAGAATCCCCAACGGTTTCCGGCAGCAAAGTTCTCAGATCCATTGTATCCGAAGTTACCTTCAAGAACGTATTTCCCTTTGTATGAATATCCCAGACGACCTGCGATACCTTGTTTACGGCGAGAAAGAGATTCCATTAAGCCACCCGGGTTATTTACATCATACTGATCCTGGTTGTAAACGAATAATGCATTTACGTCATGATCACCGAACTGACGAGAGTAGTCCAACGAACCCTGGATGTAGATACGTCTGTCTCCGGTATTGCTACCTGAAGTACCAAGCGTTACACTTAATTCATCACCGACACGTTGTGTTGTAAATACTGGATTTCCTTCTTCATCCATTTCTACACCTTTAATTTCATACTGGTTGTATCCTGCGTTACGGCTAACTGAAGTTTGTGACCAGTTTTTGAATGAAACTAATGTGTTGAATTTTAAACCTTTTGTAATGAAGTCCAGTTTTTGCTGGAACTCAAGATTTGCTAAAACGGTACTTTGGAAGTTATCCTGGTATCCTTTTACCATTTCCGCCATTGGATTGCGGTAACCTGAGTTAAAGCGTCCCCCGTTTTTACCACCCCACATAATGTGTGGAATCGACTCGTCCTGAGGGAAAGTAATCGGGAAATCAACCGGATTGGCTTCCATAACCATGCCAAATAGGCTATTCGCACTTGAGATCGGACCTTTGTAGTCACGGAACTGTGTATTCAAGCGCAACGAGATTCTTGAAGTCTCGCTTAGGTTGATATTCAAGTTATTCTGGAAGTTGTACTTCATCACGTCAATATTATTATTGTACGAGAAGAACTCTTTACTACGTGATTTCAACATCCCTGATTCATGCACGACATTCACATTCATGAAATAGTCAACACGTTTTGTACCACCGGTGATATTGAAGTTGAAGTTTTGCGACCAGGCAGTGTTGTTAAACATTTCATCATACCAGTCGACATTTGGATAAATGTACGGATCTGCTCCTGGTAGAGTGTTGTTTATTTTATCTTCTGAGTAAAGCACTTCACCTGTACTTCTACCGGTTACAGCTTCGTTGAACATACGCATGTACGTTTGTCCGTCCACCGTTTTCGGTACTTTTGTTGGTTGTGACATACGTCCTTCCAAACGGAAATTAATACGAGGTTTTTCCATATCCTTACCAGACTTAGTGGTAACGATCATTACCCCATTCGCACCGCGGGTACCGTAAAGTGCTGTAGCTGTTGCATCTTTCAGGATAGAGAAGCTTTCAATAACTTCAGGAGAAAGAGCATTCAGGTCAGCAGCACTCACCTGAACTCCATCGATAATAATCAAAGGAGAGGTTGCCCCACTAAACGTAGATATACCACGGATAAAGAAACTTGCTCCATCGGCACCCGGTTCCCCCGTACGCTGATAAGCAACAACTCCGGCCATACGTCCGGCAAATGAAGTTGATAAACTCGATGAAGGAACTTTTAAATCTTGTGGTTTAACTGTTTGAATGGATCCGACCAAACTCGCTTTTTTCTGACCCGAACCGAAAGCTGTTACAACAACCTCTTGCAGGTTTTCACTGTCTTCTTTAAGTACTACTTTGATTAGACTACTTGTAACTTTGACTTCCTGAGGAGTATAACCCACATAAGAAACAACAAGTACATCTCCTCTTTTTGCTTTAATAGAGAAGTTACCGTCGATGTCTGTAGTACCACCGATAGTTGTTCCTTTTACCTGGATGTTCACACCGATTAGAGGTTCACCTGCTTCGTCAACTACGTTACCTTTCACTTCTTGGTTCTGTGTTACAGAGGCAGTGATTAAAGAATTCTCAGCAGTTGAGATGTTAGCCTGATTTGCTAACAAAGAATGACCAGGATATGCGCTTAATACTCCGGAGAGAAGCAAGAGCATGTTTCTAGATTCTTTTTTCATGCATGATTAGAGTTTAGTTTATGAAATAATTGATTAATAAGAATTTTTATAATATGAATCGATATCAGATAAATATATTAGCCTGTATAGTTCCCTATTCAGATCTTTTGAACACCTGTATTAAATATTCAGTTAGTTTTTATTTTCAAATATAGCCTTAAAACTATATTTAGGTATAGATTACTCGTAATCTGTGGTGTTATCTGTGTGCAAATATAAAAAGATAATTCGACATACAAATTATATATAAGTTTATTTTTGTTTGCACTAAAAATTATTTTTAGGTCGTATTTATATTTACTTTAACAGTTGATTCGATGAGGAAGGTCTTATGTTTGTTTTAGAGATAAATATGTATTTATTTCATTCTAATCATATTGCTTAATTAGTGTTAATGATTGAGTGTGGTTT
>JBOFXU010000260.1:0-2205 GCA_051654305.1 Bacteroidales bacterium
CTAAACCGGAAGTTCCTGTGGGAGAACCTTGGTCTGACCTTCAACGTCTCAACAAGGAACGTGAACTGGTAGGCATCTACCTCTCTGCTCATCCGCTGGACGAATATCAGGTTATTCTCGAAGGTGCCTGCAATACAAAGCTCGTTGAACTGAACGATAAAAACGATCTGATCGGACGTGATATAGTTATGGGTGGTATGGTTACAAACATCCGTGAAGGTATGACGAAAACCGGAAATCCGTTTGGCATTATGACTCTTGAAGATTTTAGTGGTGCTGTTGAAATACCTTTCTTCGGTAAAGACTATATGAATTACCGTCAATATCTGATCAAAGGGTTATTCTTGTTGATTCGCGGACGAATGGAACCACGCCGATTTCAACAGGAAGAATACGAGCTTCGTATTGGTACGATAGATCTGATGTCGGAAGTGAAGGATGTTTTGATTCAAAAAATCACCATCAGCTTCCCGATTGAAATGCTTTCTAAAGCTATGGTGAAGGATATGTCTGCTTTTCTGGACGATAACAATGGTAGTGTTGAACTCTATTTTGAGGTCATCGACCATCATCATGATGCAATCATTCCACTGCGAAGCAAAACGAAACGCATCTCGGTTACGAAGCAATTCCTGGATTATTTGAAGGTAACAGAAGAAATTTCCTACAAAATAAACTAAGTTTTCAGAATAGTTATTATTTTTGAGCTTTATAGAACCACAAAAAAAGAGTATCTCTTTTTTGTGGTTCAACTTTAATTCAATCTAACTAAAATATACACAACATGGCATTAGTAATTACTGACAGCAATTTCAAAGAATTATTAGAATCAGGCAAACCATTGGTAGTTGATTTTTGGGCAGAATGGTGTGGACCATGCCGCATGATCACTCCTATCATTGAGGATTTGGCAGGTGAGTATGCTGATCGTGTAAATATCGGTAAATTAAATGTTGACGATAGCACAGCGGTTACTCAGGAATTTGGCATTCGTAATATTCCTACTATTTTGTTCTTCAAAGATGGTAAATTGGTAGACAAACAAGTAGGTGCTGCACAAAAACCAGTTATTGCAGCCAAAGTTGACGCTTTACTATAATAGTTTGCAGAAAATAAAAAGAGGATGTACTGATCAGTACATCCTCTTTTTGTATGTATTGGTTTTTACTTGTTACAAACATAGTAAGCCATCACTTTTTGCAGACCTAACACATCCACTCCTTTTTTGAGCTCTTTCTGAATCGGTGCAGACTGTCCTGCCAACCAGATTTTAAGTTCACAATCTAAATCAAACGTTCCTGCCATCTCTACCGAAAAATGATAGATTGATTTATACGGAATTGAATGATACTCTTTTTTTGAGCCGGTAATACCCTGCACATCCAGCATGATTAGTCGTTTATTAGTAAAAAGCCACTTATCGCGAAAAATCTTAAACGCCACCTGAGCCTCCTCACCTTCAAACATAATATCTTTAAATTGCTTTTCTATTTCTTCCGGGGAAATCTCAGAAGCATTTCCCAAAAAGTGATCAAATAATCCCATAGTTTATAGTTTATAGTTTATAGTTAGATTCCGCAAATATAATATTATTACTCACATTTTCGATTTTTACTACTTTATTTCTATAAATCAATATCGCAATGCGCAATAGTTATATATTTGCAAATAATAAAACAACGTAAAATTTTAAATATATATGATAATTCACCGACATACTATTCAATCCGATATTCCGCAGATCATGCATATTATCAGACAAGCGCAGAGTTACTTCAAATCGAAGGGCATTGATCAGTGGCAAAACGGATATCCCAACTCTGAAGCTCTTACGAAAGATATTGAACTCGGACACAGCTATGTATTTTTACAGCACGATCATATCATCGCTACAGCCATGATTTCATTTGATGGAGAGCCAACCTATGATCAAATAGAAGGCGCCTGGCTTAACAATGAACCGTATGCCGTTGTTCATCGTATTGCCGTAGAAAACGGATTAAAAGGGAAAAATGTTGCCGGTCGTATTTTTAACATCGTACGAGATATGTGCCACGATAAGGATATCAGCAACATGCGGGTAGATACCCACCGTGACAATCAATCCATGCAAAGAGTGCTTGAGAAATGGGGATTTACCTATTGCGGGATCATCTATCTTCGGGACGGTTCCGAACGTCTGGCATATCAGTGGTGCGAGAAATA
>JBOFXU010000261.1:0-2186 GCA_051654305.1 Bacteroidales bacterium
GTCAGACTTCAACCGGCTTCCTTATAGAAAACCGTGCAAAAATAGCAATTAATACCATACGGACAAAACCAGTAGAGGTATTTTTAGCTCTATTCAGAAATAATTCAGTTTTCTTTGCCGTCTATTACACCTGAAGACACTTATAAACATCTACGATACAAATGAATACATACCTATGCAATACTAAAGTATATTTATCCAAAATCTCCATTATTCCAGAAACAGTATATCTATCCATCTATAAGGGGGCTAATCTGGATGTAAGCTCCTATTGAAAGGGGTTAGTGATAGAAA
The DNA here is from genome assembly GCA_051654305.1 of Bacteroidales bacterium. Classification (GTDB taxonomy): domain Bacteria; phylum Bacteroidota; class Bacteroidia; order Bacteroidales; family UBA7332; genus UBA7332. The sequence continues at coordinate 295 of JBOFXU010000261.1, forward strand.
TCAAGCAAAGTAGCAGTTCTTAACCTGGTTACGACTACGCAATTCTAAATATACTCTATTTCAAAAATTTACTGAAAAATCGGTGAGATTACACTCTTTTCAGATCTGTATATCTGTTTTCATGAAAGTATATACAAGTTTATACAAGAATATACTAAATAACAAAAAGGGCCTTCATGGAGATCTAATCACCCATGAATGGCCCTTTAATTTTTATTTCGTTAGAAGTGCACGCAACAGATCTCCGATGGTCTGAAATATCTCGGAAGTATCATTCATATCAAGCTCCCACTCCTTGCGTCGTTCGTTGACCCGAATAGAAATGTCAGCAGCTGAATCAAGCAGAAATCCATTACGTATTAAAGCCTTCTCAGTCCAGACAGTACGAAAACCTTCTCCTTTACTAACAAGACTAACTCGTATTTTCCCCTCGTGATTCATCCTGAAGTTACCCGTATAAGGGTCAAATCGAACTGATGAATTTTCGAACACCTCTTGCAAAGCTCCGCTGATTACAAGATCTTCGGGAATATCAATGGTCATCCCGGCCTGCTTCTTCATAAGAAAAACACGATCAGCAATCTGAAGTGCAAGTTCAAGTTCATGAGTCGAGATAATAATAGTCTTACCAGTGGTTTGTGCCAGCCTGTGAAGTAATAGCATTATCTCTACACGGTTAGGCAAATCGAGATGAGCCGTTGGTTCATCAAGAAAGATTACCGGAGTATCCTGTACCAGCGCTTTTGCAATCATAATCCGCTGCCGCTCTCCATCGGAAAGCTCTGAGAGTACTTTATCCTTGAATGCTGACATCTGCACAAGCATAAGTGCATTATCGATGATTTCGCGATCATGATCGGTAAGCAAACCTATAAATCCGGTATGCGGATTGCGACCCAAGGTCAGCAACTCCGTCACACGGAGACTTTGGATCCCTACCGACTCAGTAAGCACAAGTGAGATCATCAGAGCTCGTTCGCGGGGTTTTAACTGCGAAAGCTCTCTGTCTTGAATACGTATTGATCCTCCGAAAGAGGGTTGAAGTCCTGACAATGTGCGCAACAATGTTGATTTACCACATCCATTGGGACCTAACAAGCAAATCATCTCCCCTTTAGCGATACGAAAACTAAGTTGTCGCTGAACGATATAAGGATCCTGCTTGCGGCATTCATATCCAATACTCAGATTATTGACCTCAATCATCACTTCATTTTTTACAGATCCAGCAACCCTTCCGGGATGTTCATTACAATTGTTTTAGTATTCTGATCTATTGAGACTACGTAATTATCAACTGCCGGAATAAGTATTTCCTGTAAATCTTCTGTTTCTACCACAAAAAGAACATTCATCGTAGAATCATCAACATCTACAATTTCACCCACAGTTTGACCGTCTGCAGTCAGAAGACGAAAACCTACAAGAAGTTTATCGTCTGCATGTATCTCTTCACCTTCGGAGATATAAGCAATAGGGTAAAACACCTCTTTATTCGTAAATACACGTGCAGCTTTATCCGAGTCAATCTTTTCGAGTTTGACCAAAGCTCCATTTTCCGAACGGAAACGGTATTCATCAATAAAGAAAGGGACTAATATACCCTCCATCTCACAAATAAAATATGGCGAATCGCAACGGTCAAAAATATCACTTGTAAAAGTGAACGACAACTCTCCGTGAATCCCGTGAGGTTTATTAAACTGACCGATTTTAACTACTTCTTCTTTTGTAATCATCTTAAATTCTGGTTATTCTTGCCCCGATTGCATTTAATCGCTTTTCAATATCCTGATATCCGCGGTCAATCTGATCTATATTATTGATACGACTCACACCTTCAGCAGAAAGTGCAGCAATCAATAAGGCAATACCGGCTCTGATATCAGGTG
>JBOFXU010000262.1:0-47192 GCA_051654305.1 Bacteroidales bacterium
CTCTCCTGATAAAGAGATTCTGCCGAAATCTGACCATCCAGAATTTTCACACGGTCAACAATTGGCACACCTCCGTAGGTACGGTAAAGCATAAAGTAATAGTTTGCTCTCAATCCGTGAGCCTGTCCTAACAAGTAAGACTTCGTTGCGGTATCCAAAAACGAAACTTCGTTTACTTTTTGAATAAACAGATTCACCTGAAGGATATTTGAGTACAAGCCATTCCAAGAAGAGATCCCTGTTTTGTCCTTAGTAAATGTGTTATCCTTAATCGGACTACTGTAGTCCAGGGAGGTATTCTGAGACGAAGTCCCATTTTTCTGAGTTCCACCTCTGGCTTCACCCAACACAAAATACATGCTGTAAGAGCCGCGAAGTTGATTGTGCAACCCTACCATAAACCCTTTTACCTGAGCTTCTGAAGTCCAGAAGTTCCCGCTCCCGTAATAATCTTCCGGAGAAAGATCCAGCAGTGAGCCACAAGAGATGGCAAAAAACAGCGAGAATAACGATATGATATATTTTATTGATTTCATAGATAGTCCATTTTTTAGAATGATAGATTTAGTCCAAAAATTACAGATCTTGGAAGTGGATATCCTCCATTATTATCTGATTGCTCCGGAGAGAATACTCCTTTTGCAGCAGTCAGGTAACCTAAATTCTGACCTGTTACTGAGAATTCCAAACGATTCACCTTCGCTTGTTTTAGCAAAGAAGCTGGTAGTTGATACGCTAATGTCAGCTCACGAATAGCCAAATAGTTTCCTTTAAACATAAACTGGCTCGACTGTCTTGCATAGTTTCTCTTACCAAGCTGATCCGCCCATACGTAAGTTGGGTATTTCGCATTTGGATTCTCTGGAGTCCATGTATCTTTTGACTCTACCAATGAGTTAAATGTTCCTTGCATGTTACCCATAACCCATGGTGTTCTCCAGTCAACAACGGTAAAGCCTAAACCGTAGTCAAAACGTCCGTTGAATGATAGATTTTTCCATTTCAAGGCTGAGGTAATACCTCCGGTCCAACGAGGAGTTTTATTTCCGATTTTAACCATATCGTAGTTATCGATAATACCATCGCCGTTCACATCTTTCCATTTTGCATCTCCGGGTTGAATTGGAAGTGCTGCTGCATATCCGTTACTTTTCACTTTCTGACTTTCCGGCAATTTTGCCCAAGCGTCAGGACCGTAAAGAATCAGACCATTACTACCATTGTTCCCGCTCGTTTTGTCGATCAGGTTTCCTGGTATTTCATCATAGCTTTTATAGACACCATCAAATTTAAATCCGTAGATCTGTCCTGGCTCTTGTCCTTCCTGATAACCACCTACCCAGATTAACTCTTTCGATTTTGGATCGTAAACCTGGTATGCTCCCTGACGGTTTCTTTCAAGTCCGTTGTTCGGTAATTTCTTGATGATATTTTTGTTGTATGCGATGTTTGCATTTACATCCCAGCTCCAGTCTTTCGAACGGATTACTTTAAAGCCAAGCTCAATTTCAACCCCCTGATTCTGGATCTCACCGTTATTCGAACGAATAGAAGTCAATCCCGAAGAAGCCGGCAACTGAATATTTGCATATTTCCCTTTTGTCAAACGGTTGTAATACGTGAAGTTTGTATTGATTTTGTTCTCAAAAAAGCTCACATCAAAACCAAGCTCATACGTTTGTGATTTTTCCCAACGAAGGAATGGGTTAGGAATGCTCGACAAAAGATAACCGATACTTCCATTGTATTTGTTCGATCCGTAGCTACCTTGTAGTTCATACGCCCCGATATTCGACACGTTACCATTCAAACCAAAACTTGTACGAAGTTTCGCAAATGAGATAACGTCTCTGGTTCCGCTCATGAAATCTTCATTTCCGACCAACCAACCTGCAGATACCCCCGGGAAAACTCCCCAACGGTTTGCACCTAACAATCTTGAATATCCATCTTGACGAACAACTGCCGACAAAAGATATTTATTCATATAGTCATAGTTCACACGAGCAAAACCGGAGAAGATTCTCTCTCTCTGGTGCCATGAGTCAATATTGCGTTTGTCTTTATCGCTTGTAGTCAGACCAAGATCGCCAAAGTCGTCTGTTGGTGCACCCGAACCCGAAGCTTTGAATCCTGTGATATATTTATCGTAATACTCGATACCTGCCAATGCACTCACCTGATGATCTTTCAGGAATTTCTGATCGTAGTTCAACACAACGTTGTACGTCTGATTCAACGAACGCTGAAATTCAGCAGAAGTGCTACGAGACTGACTGATATTACCCGGAGAAGCGAGATAATCTTTATTGAATGACTCATAATTTCCTTCATCGTAATACCACGTACCTGCAATTTTCAAAGACAACGACTTCAACAGGTCGATTTTGAAAGATTGTCCGATCGTAAACTTATCTGTATTGTTTTTACGTGTAAATTTATCGATGTTCACCGCCTGGTTACCGTCTCCTGAGTTTACACCCAACAACAATTCACCATTGGCATTGTGTCCGCGCATTGTAGGAGGAGCACTTAACATTCTTGAGAAGTAGTTTGCTTCACTACTTTGTGTTGGTGGAAGTCCTTTCCATTTTGCATCAGCAAAAGAGAAGTTCGAGTATGAAGTCAACCATGAACGGATCTTGTAGTCTGCATTCAAGGTGAATGAAAGACGTTGGTAGTAGTTGTCCAATGGTAAACCTTCTGAGTGGTTGTATCCTAAACCAGCATAGTAAGATCCTTTATCATTTCCCCCGTTGAAACTAACATTATAGTCTTGTGTTAGTGCCGGTGAATTGATATTGTTCTTAGCCATATCCCAGTTTTTGAAGATAATTTCTTTGCCATACACCGGATCAATCATTGTTTCCCATCCCTGACCTAACAAGAATGCCAAATCTTCGGTATAGTTCATCGGACTCCATAGCGCACGGTTGTCTTTGTTACCGTCCAATGCAATTGTTTTATTTGCATCTGCCCAATAAAGGTTACCTGTTCCGTAAGCTGTTGCTCCGTCTAATGAGTTAAGATTGGTGATACCTACCCAGCTGCCATCGTCTTTTTTGAAGATCTGAGCTGCATTTTGGTAAGCCGTTCTCATCCAGTACAGATAGTCTCTGGCTCCCATAAACTCATAAGGATTGTTCATAAAGTTCAAACCAGCTTTTGCTTTTACGCTGATTTCGCTAACTCCTGATTTTCCACGTTTTGTAGTCACAAGGATCACCCCGTTATTTGCACGAGCACCATAAATAGCAGTAGCTCCTGCATCTTTCATCACCTCCATAGATTCAATATCTTCGGGGTTGATGTCGCTTAAGCTCTCTCTGAACTGTCCATCAACAAGGATCAGAGGAGAACCTGAACCGTCGAGATTCGTTCCACCGCGTAATACAATCGCAGGAGATGCTCCCGGATTACCAGAACTCTGAACGACACGTAAACCTGCTACAGCTCCGGATAGTGCTTGTGCAGGGTTAGAAAACACCCCTTTTGCAAACACATCTTCCTTCACTTTCGCGATGGAGTTCGTTGTTTTCGTACGTAACTGTTTTCCGCCGTAACCTGTTACTACTACTTCCTCTAATTGTTCAGAATCTTCTTTTAGTACAATGGTCAGATTCACTTTATCGCCTACCAGAACTGTACTGGGTGTATATCCCACGTAAGAGATTCTGATCTTAGCATTTGCACCTACTTTTAATTGGAAATTCCCATCAAAATCGGTTACTGTCCCATTCGTGGTCCCCTCTTCTACAACAGAAGCCCCGATCACGGGTTCTTTCTGCGCATCAAAAACGACCCCTTTGATTAATTTACCCTGGGCATACATCGCCATGGATGTAATCATTAGAAAAAAAATCAATAAATGCTTTCTCATAAAATAGACATGAATTTATTCAGATACTTCTCTTAAAAAGATCCGTACCTCGCGGTTAATTTTAAAGTTTTTCGGTTTTAAACTATTTGTTTTTTCACATAATTAAATGATATACTTTGCATGAGGTTTTTTCACAACAAAATACTTTATTATATTATTTTGTGCGAAAATATTTATAATTATAAAGATATGCAAGTAAACAGCAGGTTATTTTAGATAAAAAAGACATTTAGTGCGTCGATATAAAATATTACTTTAATTAATGAGCTTTATTAAGTTCATTTTTTTATTATTAAAAAAATGACATAATAGCCTCATAAAATGGTAATTTATAAACAATAAGGGGTGTCTGAGGGTGAATAAAAAAAAAGAGGAGCTGACCGGATCCAAGCATATCCGGCAGCTCCTCTTCGTTTTTACAAGAAAAGAGTATTAACTGAAACTATTTAGAAAAACTGTTACATCGTCACGGTACTCACTTTCACCTGAGCACTCAATACTTCTGGTTGTTTGATTCCATTGAGTGCTGCCTGTGCTGCTGCAACGCGGGCAATCGGCACACGGAATGGGGAACAACTCACATAATTCATATTTACAGTATCGCAGAATCCTACGGAAGATGGTTCTCCTCCGTGCTCTCCACAAATACCTAATTTAATATCCGGGTTGGTAGAGCGGCCTTTTTCACAAGCAATACGCATCAACTGACCAACACCCTCCTGATCCAACACTTCGAATGGATCGTTTTTGAGGATTCCTTTTTCCTGATAAACTTTCAGGAATTTACCGGCATCGTCACGCGAGTAGCCGTAAGTCATCTGAGTCAGGTCATTTGTTCCGAAAGAGAAGAAATCGGCTACTGCCGCAATCTTATCTGCTGTAAGAGCGGCACGTGGCACCTCGATCATTGTGCCTACTTTGTAGTCTACACGACGACCTTTCTCTTTGAATACTTTCTCTGCGGTTGTATGGATCAGTTCCACCTGGTATTTAAGTTCTTCGACAACCCCTACCAGAGGTACCATGATTTCAGGATGAACATCTTTACCTTCTGCCGTTACGGTAAGTGCGGCTTCGATAATTGCTCTTGCCTGCATTTCGGTAATTTCAGGATAGGTATTCCCCAAACGGCAACCACGGTGGCCCAACATCGGGTTAAACTCTTCGAGGGAGTCGCAAGCGAGTTTTACCTCTTCGAGCGTTAAGCCCATCTCTTCGGCCAGCTCTTTCTGAGTTGCCAATTGGTGAGGAACAAATTCGTGTAGTGGTGGATCCAGCAGACGGATGGTCACTCCGAAGCTATCCATCGCACGGAAGATTCCTTCGAAATCGGAACGTTGCATCGGAAGGAGTTTCTTTAATGCCTCTTTACGTCCTTCTGTTGTTTTAGAAAGGATCATTTCGCGCATGGCTTTGATACGAATGCCCTCGAAGAACATGTGTTCCGTACGGCAAAGTCCAATTCCTTTTGCTCCGAATTTACGTGCAACCTCTGCATCATGTGGTGTATCGGCATTCGTACGAACATCCATACGGGTATATTTGGTACACAAATCCATGATGGCAGCGAAATCGCCGTCCAATTCAGCATCGCGTGTGGCAACTTTGCCTTCAAAGACTTCTCCGGTAGAGCCGTTCAATGAAATCCAGTCACCTTCCTGATATACTTTACCGCCCATTTCAACAGTGCGGTTTTTATAATCGATTCTAATTTCGCCGGCACCCGACACGCAACATTTACCCATACCACGAGCCACAACTGCTGCGTGAGAAGTCATACCTCCGCGTGCAGTCAGGATTCCTTCTGCGGCGTGCATACCTCTCAAATCTTCAGGAGATGTCTCGATACGTACCAATACTACTTTCTTGCGATTTTCGGCCCAGGCTTCTGCGTCGTCAGCAAAAAATACAATTTTACCTGTTGCTGCACCTGGTGAAGCAGGCAGACCTTTTGCGATAACTTTAGAGGCTTTTAATGCGGCTTTGTCAAATACAGGGTGAAGTAATTCATCGAGTTTTGAAGGCTCCATACGTTTCAATACGGTCTTATCATCGATGATTCCCTGACGAAGCAAATCCATGGCAATTTTAACCATCGCTGCTCCGGTGCGTTTCCCATTTCGGGTTTGCAGCAACCACAGTTTACCATCCTGGATCGTAAACTCGAGATCCTGCATATCTTTGAAATAATCTTCGAGTTTCTGTTGTGTCTGGATCAGCTCTCTGGCACACTCCGGCAAGGCTTCTTCGAGTGAAGGGTATTTGGATGCACGAACGTCCTCCGAAATGCCCTGCAAAGTAGCCCAACGACGAGATCCCTCGATCGTGATCTGCTGCGGTGTACGAATACCCGCTACAACATCTTCGCCCTGCGCATTGATGAGATACTCTCCATTGAAAAGATCTTCACCGGTAGAGGCATCACGTGTGAAGGCTACACCTGTTCCGGAAGTCTGACCCATGTTTCCATAGACCATCGCCTGCACATTCACTGCAGTACCCCACTCTTCAGGGATCTGATACATTCTGCGATACGTGATTGCACGCTCATTCATCCAGCTATCGAATACCGCACAAACGGCACCCCAAAGCTGTTCCCACGGATTATCCGGGAAGTCATTACCTGTATTCTTTTTAACAGCCACCTTGAACAAGGCAACCAATTCTTTTAAATCTTCTACGGTTAGCTCAGTATCCAGTTCTACACCACGACGCTCTTTGATTTCGTCCATGATCTCTTCGAACGGATCTATATCTTCTTTTGTTTTCGGTTTCAGTCCAAGTACAACATCTCCGTACATTTGTACGAAACGGCGGTACGAATCCCATGCAAAACGCTCATTTCCTGTTCTTTTTGCAATACCGGCCACCACCTCATCGTTCATACCCAGATTCAAAACAGTATCCATCATACCGGGCATCGACACACGTGCACCTGAGCGCACTGAAACTAAAAGAGGGTTTTCTTTATCTCCGAATTTGCTTTTCATGAGCTGCTCGACAGATGCAATAGCTTGCTGTACGTCTGCTTTTAAAAAAGCGACTACTTTCTCTTTTCCTAATTGATTGTATTCTGTGCAAACTTCTGTTGTGATCGTAAATCCGGGAGGAACCGGCACTCCGATCAGATTCATTTCAGCCAGGTTTGCTCCTTTTCCACCAAGTAAGTTTTTCATCTCCGCACGACCTTCGGCTTTTCCGTTTCCAAAGGTGTACACTCTCTTTTTATCCATAATTTTTCTGGTTAATTTAGACTACTTCTATAAAGGTATTTATGCAAATGTATAATTTCAGATTTTAAATTACAAAGCATAAAATTGAGTTTTTTATGAAATAGATTGAATAATGTTCTACAACACAATTACACATGTTAAATAATAGCTCTATAACACATCTTGGGATAAATGAGTTGTCGGCAATGTAAGATTTCTGATAAAAAAGACAAAAAAACCAAATATAACAGTTGCTGAATCGCAGGATAAAAGTCCGCATGGAGGAACAAATTTAGAGTTCTCCCGAGGGCTCAAATCCCGTTTTTTATGTAAGTTTGAGCGCGCTACAAAACAAACAGGAATATGGAACAAGATCTTTTGGTAAATGACTTTCTAAAGCTAAGTAAGGAAGGGGTAATTGTTGATGTCCGTACTCCGGCGGAGTTTAAAACGGGACACATTATTGGTGCTGTAAACATCCCTCTTTTCTCGGATGAGGAACGAGTGATCATTGGCACGCTTTACAAACAGCAGGGGAAAGACACTGCGGTGGAGAAGGGTCTCGAATTTGTCGGTCCTAAAATGGCCGCTTTTGTAAAAGAGGCGAAACAACTGGCTAAAGGTAAAACGATATATATCTACTGCTGGCGCGGGGGAATGCGCAGTGGCAGTATGGCCTGGCTTTTCCGCACAGCAGGCTTGAGCGTGAAACGACTGACCGGAGGATACAAAGCCTACCGTAGCTCTTTTGTGGAGGAGGTACTGAACCTTCCCTGGCAGATGCGTATCATCGGTGGACCGACCGGATGTGGTAAAACTGAAATTCTTCATGAACTGACTGCCCGGGGGGAACAAGTGCTCGACATCGAGAAGCTGGCGAATCACAAAGGTTCGGCATTCGGATCGCTCGGACAGGAAGCTCAACCGACTACCGAGCATTTTATCAATCTTCTGCACCATGCGTTCCGCCAGTTTGATCCGGAGAGAATCGTCTGGTGTGAGGGCGAGAGCCATGCCATCGGGAAGGTATTTATTCCGAAAGAGTTATTTGAAAAGATGCAAACGGCTCCGTTTATCTATCTGACTCTTCCGATAGATGTCCGGCTGAAAAGGCTGGTGAAAGAGTATGGTGAGTTTACCACCGAACAACTTTCGGAATCGTTCCGACGAATCGAACGACGACTTGGCGGGCAACATTTAAAAGCCGCGATCTGTTATTTAGAAGAAGGTAATATTATTGAAGCTGCCCGAATCGGGTTGCATTATTACGATAGAAGTTATGATAAGGCGATCGAAGAAAAAAGAAATGTAACCTGCCGGATGGAGGTTGAGACTGATGATCCCGAACAAACTGCTAACGAACTCTTGAAACTAAAACTCTGACATATATGAAGACAATTGATACTCGAGGTATGTTGTGTCCGGCTCCGCTGATACATACGAAACGTGCGATTAAAGATGCCCGCGAGGGAGAGATGCTTGAGGTGTTGCTGGACAACGAAACGGCTTGCCAGAATGTTGCTGCTTACCTGAAAGAGCTGGGTATAAATACGGATGTTGTGCTTAACGACAAAGTTCAGCATGTACGGTTCACTGTTCCTTCTCAGGTAGACCAAACGGTGGATGCTGCCTCTTTCTGTAATATTCAGGAGACCAGCAACTATGTGGTTGTGCTTAAAAGTCAGCTTATGGGCGAAGGGGATCCTCAGCTTGGGGCTTTGCTGATGCGCGCATTTATCAACTCTCTGAAGGAGGTGGATCAACTTCCGACTGCTATCATCCTCTACAACAGCGGGGTAAAACTTGCGGTGGACGGCACTGACACAGCGGCTTCCCTGGCTGAAATGGAAAATAAAGGGGTTACGATTGTTTGCTGTGGCACTTGTGTTGATTTCTACGAATTGAAACCTATGATCAAAATTGGAGCAATCAGCAATATGTTCCGGATCACGCAACTTACCTCCAAAGCCGGAAATGTTGTCTACCCATGATTTCAGTCAACCGATACTTTGATAATGCAAGCACCAGTTTCCCAAAACCCGGGGCGGTTGCCAAAGGTATAACGAGCTATTTATCGGAATGTGGAGGGACATACGGCAGAGCGGCTTACCGGAGAGTGTTTGATGCGACTTCAATGGTGGAGCGTTGTCGGGATAAACTGGGTGAGATGGCCGGGTGGTCGGATACCGAACAACTTTTCTTTACGCCCAATGCTACCGTAGGGTGCAATACTCTGCTTCACTCCTTCCCTTTTCGGGAGGGTGATCTTGTTTTTGTATCTCCATTGGAGCATAATGCTGTGATGCGGCCGCTGAAGGAACTAAGCCGGAGATTTCATTTTGAAATAGGGATTCTGCCTCATCACCCGGATGGCAGAATAGATCTGACATTGCTGAAGGCTTTGTCCAGAGACCGGGTAGCTCTTGTGATTGTCAACCATCAGTCGAATGTGAACGGGGTGATTCAGCCCGTAGCCGAAATCGGCGATTGGTGTGGCGATGTTGTTGAATACTGGATTGATCTCTCACAGTCTTTGGGTAAAACGCCTTGCCATCTGGACGAATGGAAAGCTGACGGGGCCTTTTTCACAGGACATAAGTCTTTGCTGGGTCCAACGGGTATCGGAGGGTTCATGTGCAGAAAGGCGAAAGAACGTACTCCTTTGATTTATGGGGGTACGGGGAGTAACTCCGATAGCTTTGAGATGCCCGATGAACTCCCGGATAAATTTGAAGCCGGCACTCCTAATATGGTGGGTATTGCCGGACTGCTAAGTGCTTTGGAGAACAGACCCGAGGCGTTGCATTCGTGTGCCGACTTTTACGAATTGCTGGATAAAATAGCTCAAAATCCGAAGCTCTGTATCTACTGTGCTGAGATGAAAGAAAATCAGGGAGAGGTGTTCTCCGTAGTTCACTGCGAACTGCTTCCTTCAGAGTTATCCGTGAAGCTCTATAAAGAGTGGGGAATTGAGACCCGGCAGGGGTTGCACTGCGCACCGCTTAGCCATCAACATCTGGGTACTTTCCCCAACGGGACAGTACGCTTCAGTCTCTCTCCGTACCACACCTCAGCCGATCTGGCAGAGCTGGCGGAGATTCTCTTACATATATAAATACGACTAATGGGAATATTCTTTCTATTTAAAAACACGCGTGCTGTCATCAAAGCCGAATCTCTCTGCCAGGTGCATGAGATTCGGGTAGAAGTAGTACCTGTGCCGGAGAAAGTGTCGTCCGAATGCGGAATGGCACTGAAGACCCACTCCGAAAACCAACAAACCCTTTGTGCTCTTCTTGAGCAGAATCAAATTGCTTTTTCGCTTTATGAAGAATGAATTCGACTTATTGACGACTGTAGAATATGGAGGTTGTTCGGCGAAACTTTCGCCAAAAGAGTTAAGCAACTTACTACAGGATATACCTATACTCAAAGACAACCGTATTCTGGTGGATATTGAGACACACGACGATGCCGGGGTTTTTCTGATCAACGACTCTACGGCGCTGATCGTCACTACGGATTTCTTCCCACCGGTGTGTAGCCGTGCCGAAGACTTCGGAGAGATTGCAGCCGCTAACTCCCTGAGCGATGTTTATGCCATGGGGGGCACTCCTCTCCTGACGCTAAACCTCACGATGTTTCCGTCCAAAGAGATCCCTCTGGAGGTCCTGAAAGAGATTCTTCTGGGAGGACAAAGCAAGATCAATGAAGCGGGTGCCTTCACAATGGGAGGACATACGATTGACGACTATCCCCCGAAATACGGACTGGCTGTTGTGGGAACGGTTCACCCCGATCACCTCATCACAAACAGTGGTCTGCGCGAAGGGCAAAAACTTATTCTGACCAAACCTCTGGGTATGGGTGTGATCATTGCTGCCCGCAGAATGGGTATGGCTTCGGATGCTGCCTATGAGGCTGCGCTCACTCAGATGAAACTGCTGAATAAAAAAGGTGCTGAACTGATGCAGAAGTACCACGTGACGGGAGCGACTGACGTAACGGGATTCGGACTGGCAGGACACCTGTTCAAAATGGCTCTGGCTTCAGGTGTGACTGCTCAGGTCTATGCCGAACAGCTTCCTCTGTTGCCCGAAGTGCGGGAACTGCTTGAAGAGGGATGTATTCCCGGAGGAGCTTTCCGAAATCTGGACTATGCCCAGGAGTATGTTCATTTTGCTGCCGGGGTGCCCATGGAGCTGAAAATGGCTGCCTGCGATCCTCAGACTTCCGGCGGACTTCTTATGGGGGTAGATGCCGACCTTGCAGACGCTTTACTCGAAGAACTTCACCAGTCAGGCTTACATCCCGATGCTGCTATTATTGGTGAAATATTGCCGCAACGAAACAAATCCTTATACCTCTTATAACTTAAAACTCCCGGATAGTTTTTCTTTTAGAAATCTATCTGGGAGTTTTCATTTCTTGTCATTTTCCGCGACAAAAAAATAAAGAAGGCTAAAGTCTAAGCCCAAATCCGTCAGCAATTTGGGGTTCAGCCCAAAATTTAGTAATTTAGTGACCACGACACAAAAAGAGCGGATATCTATCTATTGCCGCTTCTTCTTTCATCAACTGAAAAGTACCTAAACCTATTATGAGCATATTATTAAACGGAAAAAACTTACTAAGATCATTTATTCTTTTATCGATTGCGATCGTATCGTTCGCGGGTACCCCAGCCAAAGCACAATCATTAGATTTGATTAATGTGAATGTGCTGAAACCAGCGGTTCCTGAGCTATCCGATTTCAGATTAACAGTTCCTGTGGATCTGGACCAGAACAAAGACCTTTCTGAAAAGTTTTTCAATGATCTGCTGGACAGAGCGACGACACTGCTTGGTGTGCCTTACCGTTGGGGAGGGACAACAAAAAGGGCTTTCGACTGCTCGGGTTTTACTTCATACGTATTCAAACAATTCGGCATTACACTTCCTCGTACGAGCAGAGATCAGGCCCGAAATGGCGAGAAGGTAGCCCAAACGGATGTTCGTCCCGGAGATCTGATCTTCTTTAATGGCAGACGTGGCGTAGGCTCAAAATCAATCGGACATGTTGGTATCGTACTTTCGAACGATGGTAAAGGTGAAGTAAAGTTCATCCACAGTGCGAATGGGGGGGTACAGATCTCAAATTTAAAGAAAGACGTGTATTACAAGAAAAGATTTGTAAGTGCAACACGCATTACTCCTTCCGGCGATATCAGACAAAACAAAGTTTCGTAAACTTATATATAAACAAAGAACCGCACCGGTAATAAATCGGTGCGGTTCTTTATTTATATATGAATCTGAGTAGTACGAGTAACTTTGGGTTTATTTACCCATAATGCAACGTCCCGAGAAGATGGCATCAGGTTCAACGGCAAGACTCTTGGTGGTAATATCCCCATTGATCTTTCCAGTTTTACGAATAATCAAACTCTCTTTTAGCTCAATATTGCCATTGATTGTCCCAAGGACATCGGCATGAATGCAGGATACATTTCCGGTGATCACGGCATGAGGCCCGATAACTACTTTTCCGTTACAAGACACATCTCCATCAATGTTACCATCGATACGAAAATCCTCCTGTGCATTAATATTCCCCTTAATATATGTTCCGTTTGCAAGCGCATTATGTGGCAATCCACTCTGTTTTTCTTCTCTTCTTAGCATAAACAAGTATAATTTCTTCGCGCAAATATAACATCTTTAGCCGATTATTTATATGTTTGTGGTTCTTTTAATCCAATCAAAAAGTAACAATAATTTAAAGATGAAAACCTGGATAGAACTTGAAGAGATGGAGTTTTTTGCCTTCCATGGCGTTTTCGAACAGGAAGCTCTGGTAGGGAACCGTTTCAGAGTGGATCTGAAAATGAGAATTGATATCTCCGAGGCCATGCTGACAGACGAAGTAACCGATACGGTGAGTTATGCCGATGCTTTCCAGGTAGTACGACAGGAGATGAAGATCCGGGCAAAACTACTCGAACACCTGACCGGTAGAATTGTATCGCGTTTGTTCGGGAGTTTCAACACGATCGACGAAATCGAAATCAAACTCTCCAAGGTGAATCCTCCGGGATGTGGAGACATTCGTCAGGCATCTGTGATTATTGAAACTAAACGTAAAGACTGGACGTTTAAACTATAGAAACTAAACTTTAACACATTAAACAGACTATATGAGAAAACTGATATTATCTGCTTCGCTGCTACTTTCACTATCTTCTCTGGCACAGACGAACCTGATCAAACTTTCGGGAGCAAAAAGCTCGGATACTGGTTTGAGCTACTTCCTGCCTAAGACGGTGCTATATGTAGACATAGAGGCAACAAAAACAACGATAAAGGCTGGGAAATATGCCCGCTTTGCCGAAAAATTCCTGGGTACGAAAAATGCACCGCAGGACAACATGGTTCTCTATTCACTGGACAATGTGATGATGGGGACTTGTGGTGAGGCTGACAAAAATGAAGGCTACATGCTTCAGTATAAATCAGCAAACACTCCTTTTATTTATCTTACTCAGGAAGGTCTGATCTGCTCGGTAAATATGGAACCGGATGAGTCATACAACAACTCTTGTGTTCCGGCTTTGCCCGAAGGTAAGATTATTCAGAAGTTCTCTACGGACAATGACGCATTACTCTCTGAAGAGTATCTGATGTCTGGCTCATCCCTGAAAATGGCTGAGGTTGCGGCAAAACAGATCTATCGTATTCGCGAGAGCCGCCAGGATATCCTGACAGGTGATGCTGAAAATATGCCTAAAGACGGAGAGGCGCTGAAGTTTATGACGAATCAGCTGGACGAGAAAGAGCGTGCTCTGACTTCGATGTTTATTGGCAACGAACAACGAGAGAAGGTGTACATCCGTTATAAAGTGGATGTGGCTGATCTGGCAGAATCACAAGTTCTTTTCCGCTTCTCTAACTATTTCGGGGTGGTGGATAAAAATGACCTGAGCGGCGAACCGGTTTTCATCGACCTTAAAGTAACCGATCAAAAGGAGCACGAACCCGTGAATCCTAAGGACAAAAAGAAACCTGAGGAGCCAGGTGTGATGTATAACACTCCGGGGAAAGCGGCCATCACGTTACGTATGGGTAAAAAGAAGCTGACTTCCGGAGAGTTTGCTTTCACCCAGTTCGGAATCAAGAATGCTCTTCCGGCATCCTTGTTCGAGAACAAGAAAGTCATTACAAAAGTGCTTCTGGACCCTGTTACCGGAAGTGTAAGACAATTGATACAGTAAGCCTGTACTTCACGAATATAAAGTTGGTCAAAGGAGTTTCACACTCTTTTGACCAACTTTTTTTTACACACACACTATTGAGAGAATAGGAAAAAGCCGCCCGGAGAGATCTCCGAAGCGGCTTTCCCGATTATATGATACAATTATGCTTTTCGGATCCGATAACGAATACCGAAGTAAGCTCCTATGAAATAGACAATGGTTAGTGCCCACAATATCCGGTAGGGTGTAATCACCTCAACCAAAGTAGCACCCATTGACTGGATACGAATAAATGCATCGACACCATTGCTGCTCGGAACTATTTTAGCCAGATGAAACAACCACTGCGGCATGGCTTGCTGTGGCAGCGAAATGCCTGTCAGAAGCAAGAACGGAATGGAGGTAAAGAGCAAAAAGAGTATCGAATTTTCGCGGTAACGGAATAGCGTCGAGAGCATAATTCCCAAAAAGATAACGGATAGCAGATACGGCAGGAGTAACTGTAAAAGATCTCCGATTGCTCCGTTCGCCGGATAACCAAACAAATTGTAGTGAACACCCAACACATAGGAAATGGTAATGACACACATCAACAGATAGGTAACGGCTTTTCCGAAGACCACAGGCAGTATAGACAAACGGGACTCGCCCGTAGGGATTAACTGCTTGTAGAGATTCTGTTCGCGCCATGTTCCTCCGATCATCCCGATGGCAATAAGCAGTGTCTGCTGTAGAATCAGAATAATGATTGCCGGCATTACGAAGGATCCATATCCACCATAGGGATTGAAGAGGTTCGTTATTTTGATCTGTACAGGATTGCTGATCACTTTTGCTGCCTCGGGTGACTTACCCGACGACACAAAGCGGTTCCACTCGATTTCTGTCCCGACTTTATCAATGGCACTGATGGCATCAGAAAATACCTGACGATACATCAGAAAGTAGCTGGCATCAGCATAGACCGATACGGCAGCTTTCTCCATGCGCAGAACTTTCTTTTCGTAATCATGCGGAATGACGATCACCCCGTTCACTTCACGCGACATGAAAAGATGTTTAGCTTCGTCGAGACTGGCAGGCTTGTAGGCTATTTTCATATTCGAAGCGGCATCAATGGCACGTATCAGCACCTGGCTCGAAGGAGAGTTGCTCTGATCGACTACCGCAATAGGAACATCCCGCAAGACTTCGTTTTTATAAGCCAGCGAATAAAGAATGGAATAGATAAAAATCGCACCTACCATCACAAGCAGTACCCCCGGATCTTTGAGAATGAAGGTCAGCTCGTTTTTGATCACCGATTTAAATTCCTGAAATTGTATTTTTAATCTTCCCATGAAGTTTGTTTTTTATCTGTCCCCCGACTACTAATATTTATTCCAGTATGCCGGATCTGTTGTGATTTTTTTTAAACGTGACAAAAAGAGATACGGCAGAAGGATAAATACCCCCAACCCGATCAAATAGTGCCATGAGTAACTAACATCTGCTCCGCGGATCGCCTGATCCAGGAATATTTCCATATAGTAAGTAAACGGAAATATTTTACCGAACATCCGTATGGCTGGGTCCATAGCCATAAATGGGAATGTTAATCCTGAAAAGGTAAAAGCCAGCACCGAATATCCGCCACCTAAGGAGAGGGCAAGACGCAGATTACTCAACAAGGTAATGATCAAAATCCCCACAGACTGATAGGCTATCAGAAACAGAAAACCAGCGAGGAAGAGGAAAAGTGCACTTCCGTTGAGAGGTACCTGTTCATACTTGTAAATAATGACATTCATAAAGCACCAGAGGACCATGTGAAGCCCCATGTAAGGGAGAAGTTTCCCCCAGAGTGCTGCAAGCACATTGCCTCCCGCGACTTCCATCCATTCGCCTGCCGTACCATTTTTCAACTCCACACCTATCGCAAAAATGGTAGAGATGAGGATAAATACAATCATCATCATGGGTAGGAAAGCAGGTAGCAGGTAGAACGAGTAGTTGGTAAACGGATTAAACAACACATGTTTTTCAAATGTGACGGGCATCATCTGCACATACGCCTCCTTCTCGGATAGTCCGGCTTTCATCAACAACTGGATCTGAATACCGGAAGAGAAGGTCATGACTGTCGTGCGAATATCTTTATCCAGTAATCCGTTCTTGGTAAGATTTGTTCCACTGATAAACGTATTCACTGTAGCTTGCTCGTTGCGAAGCACCAGTCGCTCAAACCCATCGGGGATGATAATAAACGCGTCTATCTTCCCTTCCTTCATTAATCGCTCGCCTTCTAAAGGATCTGAAATATCCTGAATAATTTTGACCGAAGGAGTAGCATCTATCATCCGCACAAGTTTGCGGGAAAGATCCGAGGCATCCTCATTCATAACGGCTACCGGCAAATCGCGTGGCACCCCTGTCTGAAAAATCAGGACAAATAACAGAAACGATATAAGCGGAAGAATTAACGAAAGAGTAATAAAAATGGGATAATCAGAGAAGCGTCTCCACTCCCGTTTGAATACTTTTTTGAATAATTCGGTAAAGCTCATAGGTGGTCTTACTTAATGTCATCCCAATTGACGATTACTGACATGCCCGGACGTAGCTGAGCTTTTGTTTTAGCAGGACGCATTTTGACTTCAAATGTACGGATGTCAAATTCGCCTTTTGTGCGGGTAGCTGACCAAGTGGCATAATCCGCCTGTGCTGCAATACGTTCTACGGTAAGTGCTATTTTTTCGTCAATTCCGGGAATGTATCCTTCAACAACGGTTCCTTTCTGAAGTTTCGGAAGTAACGTTTCTTTCACGTTGAAAGTAACCCACGTATCGTTGAGATTGATAAGTGTAATGATCGGAAAGCCTGTACCCACTAATTCGTTTGGTTCAGAGATAATTGTTGCCACCTCTGCATCGATCGGTGCATTCTGGCGCGCATCCGAGATAAGAGATGTAACTTCTGACACTACAGCATCCGCCTGATCATAAAGCGCTGCTGCAGCTTCCTTATCTTCGTTACGTGCACCTTCTCTGGCCATGGCATACTGAGATTTAGCAGCGGCACGCGTTGCGTCCATTGCTTTGAGATTGGCTGAAGCCTCATCAAATTTCTGAGAAGGAATAACTCCGCTGTTATATAGTTTTTCGGCTCTCTGGTAGGTTTTCAAAGCAAGTTCATACCCTGCTTCGGCCTTTTGCCAGATACTGTACAACCCTTCTACTTCCTGTTTGCGTGCCCCTCTCTTTGCTTTAGAATCCTGTGCTCCGGCAGCATTTCGTACTGCCTGTGCCTGACGCAGCTTAGCATCTACCTCCGGTGTACGGAGTGAAAACAACGGATCGCCAACCTTAACACTTTGACCTTCCTCTACAAAAATAGAATCGACACGTCCTGGTATTTTAGACGCAATCTTTATTGAAGTGGCAACCACTTCGCCCTGAATCAACTGAGGTGTGGGTTTGATCACAAACCAGGCTATTAAAGATATAATCGCCAAAATAATTGCTACACCTGCTGCAATCCCTGCAAAATTTCCCTTTTTCATTGCTGTATTTTTTTTTGACAAGAATGAATCATCTGCATTCATTCCTGATTAGACATCACTGTTCGTATGAATTAAAAACTGATCGTTAAATTGTTAGCCCGTTGGCTATACTCTATAAAGCGTTCGCTCTGCCCGCAAGCCTCAAGAAGTTTAGCCAGCATCGTATCGTAATTATAGGCAGCCTGCAAGCGCTCTGTCTGAATCTTTGCCAGATGTAAGCGGGCATCAACGACTTCGGATGAAGTTGCAGAACCTTCGCGAAAGGCTTCTTCCTTAATTCTCAAATATTCTTTGGCAAACTCCAGCGATGTGTTTAATGACGGGATTTGCTGAGCAGAACTTTGCAAAGAGTTGTATATCTTTTCGACAAGTGCCTGAATATCATTCTGTGCTTTTACGCCATACGCCTGAGCCTGTTTCACGGTACTTTTAGCTGCACTGTATTTGTGTTCGCGGTGAAGACCATCAAAGATATTGAGTTTAACTCCTGCACCGACAATCCATTTGGGAGCGAGGTGTGTAAGCTGATGATTATACAAATCCACCATTCCCATCAATGCTACCTGGGGCATATATTCAGAACGATGCAGACGTACCCCCTCTTTCGCCAGATCCTCTTTGAGATGGACTTGTCTGACCAATGGGTTATTCTCAACGGCAAGTTGCTTAAAATAATCAATCGCTTCGAGGTCTGTCACCATAAAGAAGCTCGATACAGGCAGATAAGATGCGCCTTGCTGATTGAGCGTTGTTGCCAATGCGGAATTGAGCGTACGGTCAAATAGCTGTGCATTATTGTATTCTTTCATCGCATCGGCTTCGAAGGACTGAGCATGAAGCCGCTCGCCGCGTGCAATCATTCCATTCTCTTCCAGAGCTACGGCATCGGACAAATGTTTTTTCATCCCTTCGACCACTCTTCCGCGAAGCTGAACGACTTGTTTGGATAAGGCTAATCCATAATAGCGTTCTACAAGTTCGGAAACTAAAGCAGACTTTTGCTGATCCCCTTTTGCAATAGCCTCTTTCTCTTTGATACGGGATGCTTTATTGGCAGCTGTAATTTTACCTCCGGTGAAGACCGGCATCTTAAAACTGGCTCCGACCATCCCGAAGTTATCCTCCTGAATAATCATGCGTAAGTCTTTCCCCTGCAGACCGGCTAACATTCCGGCAACGGGTTGCTGAAGATTTGGGGGTAATACGGGAAGTAATGCCCCGGCTACCTCACCCAACTGTTCTTTCACCGGATTCAGGTCAAAGGAAACATCGTCGGACATAAGGGAATAAGCCCCGGTAAGACTAATCTGAGGGAAATAGAGCCCTAATGCAGCTTTACGTTCTTTTTCAGCAGCTTCTTCCTCATGCTTAATTGCGTTCATCATCGGATTAGAGCTCAATGTCATATGTAATGCATCATCAATCGATATCATTTGCATCGTAGAATCGACCTGAGCATAAGAACCGAATGCAGCAAACAAGGTTACTGCAAGAAGTTGATTTCTTTTTTTCATCTCTAACTTTTAAATGGATTCAAACCGTTATTTGCGAATCATACCAAGTACCATATTACTCAGATGATCAATAATCTCTTCGGTGGACTGGTTATGAGGAAACAATCTTTTGAAATAGATAGAATAGTACTGGAATGGCACCCCGATCAAGGATGTAAAGACATCTGCTGCTGTCAGGTTATCTTTGAGAACACCGCTGGCTCCATAAATTTCTATTACTTTCTGAGAAAGCAATCTGACCTGATCTGCCAGTTCGGAATTTACCTCATAGGAGAAGTCGTTGAATACGACTATAAAGAATTTGATCTTAGCAGGATGTTCTTCGGCTGTTGTGCATACCAAATTTGTAACGCCATATACCAAATCCTCTAAACTCACTTTCTCCATCAGCAGTGATGCTATCTTATCGTTGATGATTTGCAAAGAGTTTTTAAGCAAAAAAGCGATTAGCTCATCTTTACTTGGATAATGTCTGTACAAATAACCTACAGACACGTTTGCCTGTTGAGCGATCATTGCTACAGAACAATTTAGAATTCCGGATTCACTAATAATCTCGAGCGCAGCCTCACGAATTCTTTCAATCTTGGTTTCATCTATTCTTCGTGCCATTTCTATATAGTTTAGGTCTGATGTTTCTATTTCTGTATTTATTGTATGAATTAAAATGAATATTTTCAATGATGAATACTTGTTCATTTTAATTTCGGATGCAAATATGAATAATAAAATTGAAACTTGCAATAATAAATGAATGAAAGCTCATCAATTTATTCAATGAAGCACAAGCAAGCCAATAGATTAACAGAAATGAGTAAGAAAAAGACAGGTATAAACAATTATTTAACACTTTACAAGTAATTAAATGGAAAAATAGAAGTTTTCGAACGAGTTGATGCAGAGGGAATAACGAAGAAGAAGAATTAAAAAATATGGAATGGAGCGTTTATCTGAAGGGAAAAGTAGCGGTTTTAGTGGGAAAAAGTAACCGCAGGAATGAATAAAAACGAGGGGATAAATAGAGAGAGATGCCTATCTCTGAGACAAAAAAAAGCAGTAGACTCAACGAGTAAGTCTACTGCTTTGATATTTATTGATATAAAAAACTTATTAAATCACCTGTCAGCTGCATCAGTGAAATTTCGCATAACTTTGTTTCAAACTCGGCGATAGAGAAACGCTCTTCTGATGAGAGAAGGCTATTTTGAGCCTCGCGAAGTTCGATACCGGAGAGGTCTCCGAGTTTGTATCGGTCCATAGCAATCTCCAGATACTCTTTGGCTGCTTCGACATTCTGGGCTTCGAGCTTTAACAGCTCAAGGTTATTGGTATACGCGACCCAGAGATTGGACATATCAGCTTTTAATCCGAGCTCAAGGGATTGTTTCTGAAGTTCGGTTATCCGGATCTGAGCTTTCGCATTGCGTTGCTCCCGGCGTCTGTTTAATCCATCAAACAGGTTAATCCCAATGGTTGCACCATAATTCAATGACAACTGTTCACGCTGTTTGATCTCATTACTATTGTTCCAGTTCGAGTTATATCCATAACCGGCATTCAGCTTGAGGTAAGGATAATTTCGTGATCGGGCAATACGAAGATCCTGCTCGCTCAGTTTCTGCTCTTTTTCTAAAGCAACAAGCGAAAGGTTGGACTGCATCGTCCGTTCCCACAATGCCTCTTTGTCGGCAAGAGGAACAAGCACGATAGACTCATCGGCGATACGTACCGGCGACTGCATATTATCAATCGCAAGAAGCTCGTTGAGAGTAATCTGATATTTGTAGACGGCTTCCGTTTGTTTCATATAAAGCGAGTTGTCCGCGTTATAGTCTACTTTTGCCTGTTGTAGTTCAAGGCGTGATGCGGATCCGAGATGATAGCGCTCTTCTACAATACGCAATCGTTCTTTGGATAAACTTAGCGCGGCACTCAGATTATTCAGTCGGATCTTCTGACGAATGAGCTGATAGTAGGCCATAGATATATCTGCTGCCGTATTTTCAAATGTAATTCGTGTATTCAGTTCGCCGATAGACTGAAGTTCTTTTAGCTTGGCATGAGTGGCCTGAATCTTCATTCCATCAAAAATAGTCCAGGACATGTTGAGTCCTGCATTTGCGGATTGAGCCGATTCATCTTCAAACTCTCCCTTCACTCCTTCTGTGGTGGTGGTACGGTTATCGTTGATTTGACCTCCGTAGCCTCCGTTCAGATCAAGCCTTGGTAAATATCCGGCATTGCCAATGGTGGCATTATTATCAGAAATCGTCTGACGTTCTTGCTGAATGCGAACCTGGAAATTATTCTCCAGTCCGATCCGTATGCAGTCCTGTAACGACAGGGGATTCTGAGCAAATAGATATGAACCCAGAGAGAGTAATGCTGTCAGTATCGTGATTTTATTTCTCATTTCTGATCTTTATTAATTCGGTTTGTCGATACAAAGCTATAAATAGCAGGTACAATATAAAGGGTAAGGAAAGTAGAAACTAACATTCCACCTACAACGGCAACCCCCATAGAGATGCGGCTGTTTGCTCCTTCTCCGGAAGCATAAACCAACGGCAATAGTCCAAGTAGGGTGGATGCACTGGTCATCAAAATCGGACGAAGACGCTGAATAGATGCCGTATGTATTGCTTCGGATTTGTCAATTCCCTCGTCTTGTCGCTGATTGGCAAACTCTACAATCAGAATACCATTTTTTGCTACCAATCCGATAAGCATAATAATACCAATCTGACTAAAGATATTCATGGTCGTTCCTGTGTAATACATGAACATCAGTGCCCCGGCAATCGCCAAAGGTACAGTTACCATGATAACCATCGGATCCTTGAAACTCTCGAACTGAGCGGCAAGCACCAGGTAGATGAGCATCAATGCCAGAACAAAAGCAAACAACAGACTGGAGGAGCTCTCGCGGAACTCTTTTGACTCACCGGTCAGAGCTGTTCTGAACGTGTCATCTAATGTCTCTTTGGCAATGCGGTCCATCTCATCTAACCCGTCACCAATGGTTTTCCCTTTGGCTAAACCAGTAGACACAGTGGCCGAAACAAATCGGTTGTAGCGAAACAACTTCGGTGGAGCGACATCTTCTTTCAAAGAGACAAGGTTATCAAGCTGAATCATCTCAGCCCCCTGACTACGCACATAGATTGATTTGAGATCAAGCGGTGTATTTCGTTGCTGGCGATTAATCTCTCCTAAGATCTGGTACTGCTTACCATTCATATAGAAGTACCCCATACGCTGTCCGCTTAATGCATATTGCAATGTTTGAGCGATATTAATTGTATTGACCCCTAACTGATTGGCTTTATCCCGGTTGATAAATATACGCGTTTCGGGTTTCGTAAACTTCAGATCGACATCTGCCATCTGGAATACGGGACTTTCATTCACCAACTTCATAAACTTGGGTACAAACTCCTGAAGTTTCTCCAAGGTCGGAGCCTGAAGTACATATTGTACAGGCATCCCTCCTCGTCCACCTCCAAAGGTAGAGGTCTGGCGGACAAAGGCTCGTCCCTTTGTTTTTGAACGTACAGCGCCTGAAAGTTCATCGGCAATCTGCATCTGAGAGCGTTCCCGCTCGTTGATATCTTTAAGTGTAAGGAAGGCAAAACCATTTCCGGACATCGCCCGCCCAACATTTGAGGCTTTCTCTGGTACAAGTGAATCAACTACGCCTGCAACTTCATCGGCATAATCGCGCATAAATTCAAATGTCGTTCCTTCTGGTGCACGCAGAGCAACCACAATCTGAGAGCGGTCTTCCATAGGAGATAACTCCGAAGGTATTTTCCCCCATAACCAGAATATTAGTCCGGAAAGGAGAAGCACCAAAGGGATTGCAGCGATTTTATGCTTCAGAAAAGTTGCCAGCGAAGAGCTATACGCATTATTCAACCATTCGAAGAAAGGCTCGGTAAGCGTATAAAACTTATTCTTTTTCTCGCGACGTTTCAGAATCTTTGTTGCAAACATCGGTGTAAATGTCAATGCAACAAAGGAAGAGATGATCACCGAGCCGGCAATCACCAAACTGAACTCCTTGAAGAGTCGTCCTGTCATTCCATCCAGGAATACAATTGGCAGGAATACCGCCACCAGTGTGATTGTTGTAGAAATTACGGCAAAGAAAATCTCTTTTGAACCTTCAATACCGGCATCAATCGGTTTCATTCCCCGCTCGATACGCACATAAATATTCTCGGCGACTACAATAGCATCATCCACAACCAGACCTACCGATAATACAATGGCAAGCATTGTCAGTACATTGATCGAAAATCCGGAGATATACATCACAAAGAATGCTCCGATCAGGGAGATTGGTATAACGACCACCGGAACTAACGTAACGCGCCAGTCTCGCAGAAACAGGAAGATAATAAGCACCACCAGTAAGAAGGCAACGTATATTGTCTCCTCTACTTCTTTGATGGATGCACGAATAAATTTTGTGTTATCAAAAACAACATCTATCGTTACATCTTCCGGTAAATCCTTTTTTAATTGCTGTACGCGCAGATTGGCTTCATCGGCGATTTCGATATGGTTTGCTCCGGGTTGAGGAACAATTACCAGCATCACCGTGGGGATTCCGTTCAGCTTTAATATACTTCGCTGGTCTTCGGGACCGAGTTCGGCTCTACCGACATCGCTAAAGCGTACGATATTTCCGTTATCCTCTTTGATGATCAGATCATTAAACTCCTTTGGTGTAGACATCAAGCCCAATGTGCGGATAGAGAGTTCAACCATATCGCCTTCAACACTTCCGGATGGTAGCTCTACGTTCTCTTTATCAACGGCACTCTTAACATCCAGAGGTGTGACTCCATACCCGGCCATTTTCACCGGATCCAGCCACAAACGCATGGAATAGCGTTTTGCACCCCAAAGGTCAACTGCACTAACGTTAGAGATCGTTTGCAAACGTTCTTTTACGGTCAGTTCGGCAATTTCTGTCAATTGCAGGAGTGATCGGCTCTGACTGCCCAGAGAGATACGGATGATCGGATCCGAATCGGCATCGGCTTTTGATACAGTAGGCGGATCGCAGTCACGTGGCAGATAGCGCTGAGCCCGGGATACTTTATCGCGTACATCGTTCGCTGCACGCTCCATATCCACTTCAAGTTCGAACTCTACTGTGATGCGGGAACTCCCCTGACTACTCTGACTCGACAAAGAACGAATCCCGGGAATACCATTAATATTTTGCTCCAATGGTTCTGTAATCTGGTTCATGATTACATCTGCATTAGCTCCGGGATAATTGACATCCACGGATATAATAGGTTTGTCAACACTTGGGTATTCGCGTACTCCCAGTGACGTATAACCGATCAGTCCAAAAAGGATAATGATCAGCATAAGCACGGTAGCTAATACAGGCCGACGTATACTTAATTCTGAAATATTCATATTCTGCTTTTCTCTGGATAATTACTGAATTCGTTCGATAGCTACCGGCATTCCCTTGCGCAACTGCATCACACCGGTTGTGATAACCGTATCGCCAACAGTGAGCCCCTGAAGAATCTGCACACGGGATTCGGTACGAAGTCCTGCGTTCACCTCAACTGGCTCAGATTTCCCGTTCTTATACACATACACAAGATCTTTGCCCATTTCAGGAATCAGAGCTTCACTTGGAATGGTCAACGCATCTTTTATCTCACCCAAAGAGATATTTACACTGGCAAAACGTCCAGGCACCAAGAGTTCACGCTCATTGGCATAAAGAGCACGTGCTGTGAGTGTACGAGTTTTTCGGTCGACAAGCGACTCTACGGCATACACTTTTGCCTTCAACGGTTCGAGAATACCATCTACACGAAACGTAACCTCGGCGTTCTTGCGTATCGCTTTGGAATATCTTTCCGGAAAGGAGAATTCTATTTTTAGTGGTTTTACTTTGGTCAAACGGGCCAGAGAGGTCCCGGTAGAAGCATAGGCACCTTCACTGATCGCTCGTAGGCCGATGATGCCATCAAATGGAGCCCGAATTTCTGTCTGAGCAATATTTGCTTTAACCAATTCTATATCTGCATGAAGTTTTTCAAGATCTGTTGTCACCTGCTGATACGCTTCCTGACTTACTGCATCCTTTGCCAGCAAAGTCTTCTGACGATATACCCGTCCTTCAAGTAACGGAAGCTGAGCTTCCAGCTTCTTCAACTGAGCCTGCAATGGTTTATCATTCATTTTAGCCAGCAAGGTTCCTTTCTTCACAAAAGAGCCTTCCTGAAAGAAGATATCTACAACTTTTCCGGAAGATTCAAATGTCAAAAACACCTCTTCATCAGGTATAACACTTCCTGTACTCACAATGCTCTCCCCCAATGGACCGGGGCGAAGAATTTCTGCGGCAACCGGCAGAGCTTTCTGACTACGCCCTGCACCTTTTTTTGATTGATCAGCTTGAACAGGAGTTGACTCCAGTTCATTTTTCTTTAATTTCGGATAAAAAGCCATTACCCCGACAAAAAGGAAGATAATCCCAATAATACTCCATCTAACTCTCTTGTTCATATGAGCTCTCATTAAGTAATTCGAACATGTTCAATATTTCTGGCAAAATAACACATAATAGTCCTATGCCATCCTAACTAAACTATGATTTTTTATATCTCGTGTAACTAAAATATGGATTTTGACCAATGCCGCCGACAAAGGTTTAATCCCCTGGAAAAAAAAAAGAAGAATCCCCCGAAAATAACAGAGAATTCTTCTTTCATTATAATCATCAACCGATTCTTTTTATTTCATACCATTTCACCTGAAATGCTATTCAAAAGAAATTGGATTTGCTTTCTTCAAACGAGGCTTTTCGTCCATTTCTTCTTCAAAGAAGAATTTCTCTTCCCCGAACGCAGGTTGAAGCTGATCCATCCATGTTGCTTTTGGATCGTATTTTGCAAAAAATGGAACTCCTACCCAATTCGGATTACGTCCCTGAAGGAAATTCAGAACAAAGACTTTCTCTCCTTTGATTTCTGAGACACCTACCACCTGAACTTTTCCAGGGAAAGCACTCATACTTGGTCCGCGAACAGTTCTGCACACCCCGCTTACCTGTGCATAGGCATCACGGAATATCTTCCAGCAGTTCTCAATCGGCAGTTCAAAGAAGTGACGTGACCCCGTATCTCTTGCAATAAACATGTAGTATGGAATACATCCCAGGTCTACTTGTTTTCTCCACATCTCTGCAAAGATTTTAGGTGAATTGTTGATATGATTCAACACCGGTGTTTGTGTACGTATCTGTGCACCTGTTGCTCTGATGCGCTTGATCGCTTTCTGCACGGCAGGTGTAGATAATTCTACCGGGTGATTAAAGTGAGCCTGAATAGCCAGATTTCGTCCTGACTTCACCACTTTTTCAAACAATTCAATAATCTCATCGGAATCCTTATCGGTTAGATAACGGTACGGCCAGTAGCCTAACGTTTTTGTTCCGATACGAATCGTATGTATATGCTTATACTCGTCTGTAAGCAGAGGCTCAATATATGATTTCAGAATAGCAGCACTCATCACCATCGGATCTCCCCCCGTAAATAGTAAATCTGTTACCTTAGGTTGTGATTTCAGGTAAGAGTAAAGTAGCTCCGACTCCTTCATAGAGAATTTCAGGCCGCTCATCGAAGAGAACTGAGGCCAGCGAAAGCAGAACGTACAATAGGCATGACACGTCTGTCCCTGGCTTGGGAAAAACAATACCGTTTCTCTGTATTTATGCTGTACTCCTTTTAATTTGATTTCTCCCAAATAAGGTACATTGTGTTCTTGCCCTGCCGGATTCGGATTCAATGACATTCTGATTTCATTCACCACTTCGTCCAGCTCACTCTTTGAAGCTCCGCTATCTAATAATTTCTTTACGCGTTTGTAATCTTTCGACTGAAGCATCTCTGCACGCGGGAAGGTCAATGTAAAGATCGGATCATTCGGAATATTATTCCAGTCAATTAATTCGTCAATGACATAGTTATTTGTCTTGAATGGGAGGACTCTGCCAACCACTTCAATCGCTTCAATTGTTTTCTGGTCCAGATTTCCGATCTGAGGGATACTCTTATAGTTGGAGAGAGTAAATGATTGATAGGCTTTATTCATAGCTATATTTCATTTATTAAAGGTTATTATTCAAAAAGGATCACAAATCAGTCCCCAAAGTAAAACAAAAGGACTTATCACTGCGACTTCTTAAAGGTACAAACTTTTGATTGATATACAATAAAATAAACAAATAAATTAACTTTTTAAAATATAAATGACAGATACAAAAATATCCGATAGCATTTATAATAATTAACACTATCGGATATTTTTACTATTTTCTATTTGATCAGAATGGATAACCTATCGCAAGATGGAACGCCAGTCCCTTCCCAAAACTCGATATATTATAGTATCCCTTCTTGTCAGGATTTTCATAGGGCGCATGAATTGCTACACCAAAGTCCCCGCGAACCACCAGAAAGTCAAGATCATAACGTAACCCTACTCCCGTACCCAGTGCTATTTGCTTCCACAAAGAGCCGGATTTGAGTGTTCCTCCCGGACGTAAAGGGTCATCTTTTAATAACCAGACATTTCCCGCATCAACAAATAGTGCCCCGTAGAGGCTGCTTACAAGCGGAAAACGATACTCGAGGTTCATCTCCAGCTTGAAGCTACCGGTCTGATCCAAAAAGGTATTGTTATCTACAATTTCCGGTCTGTAATTTCCGGGACCGATGCTACGTATCGCAAATGCCCGAATACTATTTGCTCCTCCAATATAGAACTGCTCGTTGTATGGAAGAACCTTGGAATTACTGTAGGCAAACCCGGCGCCAACCATTACCCGTCCTGCTAAAACGGTGTTTGCTGGCAAGCCCTTGTAAAGGATCAGCTGGCTCGACAATTTCACAAACTGAGAAAACTGATTCCCAAGTATTGTCTTATTGTTCCCCTGCTTATTACCAAACACATTCATTAACCCGAACATCGCATTCCCTGCTTCGCTTATCGTATTCTGAAGTACCAGTTTGTTTGCCGGATGCTTTCCGAATGTTCCATCGTAAGTCAGCGTATAACTAATCTGTGGGATAAACTGATTCTCAAAACTTAGCGCAATTGCCGGATTCTGATCTAACGTTTCCTGAAATGCCTGCGACTTATGCAACATATAGTTGTAGTTCACCCGAAACGGGGAGAATGAATGAAACACTCTTTTTGACGTCTGAAAATCATAGGTCAGAGATGTTCCCATGGAAACCATATTGAAGTAATTCGCTCGGTTAAGAAAGTCCTCACTGATCTCTATGGTTGTTTTATTGGGATATCTGAAATACTCAGGCATCAGAAATGTTGGAACCAACAGCCTTGGAACAGCAAGTGTCGCGTTTACCTGCAACTCATAGGAGTTAACCAGCGAACCTCCGCTATTTTGTCTTGCAGCTCCGGTCTGCCATTCATAGGATCCTTTAAGTTTAAGCGACAGGCTCTCTCCTCCTTTAAATACATTTGCCCACGTGACTCCTGCCGAGATTCCCGGACCAACCTGACTGTTCGATTTGTACACTACATTGAGTTCCGCTTCGACTTCATACGGAGCATCGAATGTCGCATCTATGCGCATGTCCAGAAGATTTTTCTTTGCAAGAGTATCGGGACTGAACTGAAGGTTGATGGAGTTAAATGTATTCAACCGATAGAGATTCTGGAGAGTCAGACTCTGCCGGTCCTGATTATAGAGTGAATCTTTCATCAATAAAATTGCTTTGTGAAGAATTGATCGTTTCATTCCCAGCTTTTTATTGTAATGAAAATTGATTCCCCGATAGGTATCCATTTTCCAGTCACTTGTATCTCTCGAATACAGATATACATCAATATTCCCGATCCGGTAAGGTTCGAGCAAGTTATTTCCCAGACTCTCCTTGCGTTGAAGGCGCAACTGTACTTTCCCGGGTGCCTCTAACGTATCTGCCAGATATTCGATAAAGTCGGGTCTGAAGTAGTAGTATCCTTTGTCCCGAAGTATATTCGTTATCTTAGCTTGCTCTTCCTGCAAATGAAACACATTATAGTTCGATCCCTTCTGAATATCCGGAGAGAGGGGAATCTGCTCCATAATCCGGTCAGCAGGGCTCTCCTGGGCAAGAATTGCAACAGAATCAAGCGAATACGGATCGTTGATCTTTACTTTGTATTTTATCTTTGACTTCTTCGGATCTTTCTTGTCTTTCAGTATTTCGTAGGATGCCTTCGAGCCAAAATGGCCATAGTCCTGCAGCATATTCTCTACGACCTTCACACGAAGTTCGGGTTTAACGCTTGATACCAGAACAGGCTCACTGCTTAGCTTTTTGTACAGCCAGTGTTTAAATCCTTTTTTACGGTCCTTATACTCATACAAGGTATTGTAAACCCATAATCCCAGCGGGAAAGGGATACGTACCGAACTACTACCCAAAAGAGCATTGTTCGGAGGGTAGTCCAACGGCGAAGACAAAGAGGATTCCAGATCAGGATCGAGCTTCAGCTCCTTGGGTTTATCTACTTCTACCTTCTTTATTCCCGTGTACAGCTCCTGTCCTTCCGGTATCATTTTAGTTGTTGAACATCCCGATAACAGAAGAAGTAGAAATAGGGCAAATATGTTATATCTTAAATCTTTTCGCATCATACTTTGGCATTCTGGTTTACGATCATTTATTTAGTTCCAGTCGAGTCAGCAGGTGGTGTAAAACTCTCTTTGAAAAGCTGCAACTCTCTGGCTTCTCGTCTCCGGCTATTCCGGAACTTGAAGATATTCTTCATCTTATAGAGTTTACGGCGAATAGCCACACCCAGTCCGGTTTGTGTGATCTGACCTTCAAGCACATTATCATATCCGGTATGATGGAAAAGCTTCATATACAAGTTACCATTCTTATCCAGCATATAATCTATGGATAAGTCATCGATAAAGTTCTGATCTTGCTTCACTGTCGGATCTGCACCGGTAGATACGCGTCCTCCGATATTTACCGTAAAGCGGTCGTTCAGGAAGCTCTTCGAGAATTGTACCGTGTAGTCTGTTCGTGTTCCCGCTGCCTGATTCTGATCAAAATTATCTATACCGAAGCTAAGGTTCACCCCTTTGAGATTATTCCGGGTAAATTGATTCAGCGTTGATTCGATAAACGAGTTCAGAGCTGTTGTTGATGCCGATTTACTGGTCATACCACTCAATGAAATCGAATTATAAAGAATCAGATTCATTGCTTCTTTTGCTCGTTGCTCCGGAGGCAGAGAGGCTAACCGGTTCTGTACAGAGAGGTTATCCGGTGCTGCGGCATCAAAGGTCACAGACATATTCTCCAGAGAGTTCTGTATGCGCACAATAGCATTGAACGTCACAATCTGGCTGTTACTGTTATCCTCAGAAACAGAGGCTTTAATCTTCTCTATCGCCGTAATATTCATGATCGGATTGAGCAAATCACCACTCCACGACACTTTACTACCATCCTGAATATCGAAATTCTTAGCTCCGATAATAGGCAATGTATACACTACCGTACCTCCCGACAATACATACTGCCCGGTCAGACTGGTTGTTCCTTCTCTTTTCATCTGATAGCTGAGCGTACCATCCCCGATCAGATTCACCCGGCTGTTTCCATCTGCCGACAGATTCATCGACAAGCGTACTCCCGGATTGATCGTTGCTGTGAACAGTAAATCTATTCCATCCAGCTCATTGATCTTTTTCAGATTTCCGTACAGCAGGCTGGTGGTGTCTGCAAAATTCACAAAACGTACCAGTTGGGCGGTCTTGTTTTGCGTATCTATAGCACTCTCCTGCATAACATAGGTGAGGTTGGTTTGATTCAGCACCGTCATATTCCCGCGTACAACCAGACGGTCAATCAATCCTTTTACCGTTGTTTTCAGGTTGATATATGCTTTACCATATACCATTGATTCGTCTGTTTGTGCTGCATCGAGCAACTGAAAATTATTTCCCGTCACCGACAAATCGGAATAGATATCATTTCCTTTTCGCAGCTCCACATTTCCATCCAGCACCAAAGGGGTCTTATTGGTCGAAAATAGTTTATAGGAGTTGAAACGAATAAAGTTATTCTTAATACTGATGGCTTGCTCATCAATTCTGAACTGCGAATTGGCTGGCACGACCATCAGATAGGTACTATCTAATTTGACAGATCCGTTGAACACTTGCCCGTCAGCTCCATCCGTCAGGTTGATCTCACCATTCAGATACCCCTGAATAGATGCCAGATCCTTAGGTATAAATGTATTCGCTATTTTCAGCGGGAAACGATCCGCGTGGAGTTTCACATTCATTCCGTTGGTTGTTTCATCTTTCAGCTTACCCGTGATCTTCAACACTTTCTTATTGTTCATGATCATCGAAGCATCAATGTCATTCTGACTTGAATTGCTCAGATATGCTCCGGAGAATTGTACGTCTCCGATATTCTCTCCGTTTAGAATAAATTTCTCGAGATTAAAAAGTCCTTGAGCACTCAGTTCATTCTGATCTGTAGAAATGCTGAATCTACTGTTCAACGCACCGGTCATCTCCGAGAAGTATGGGATACTTTGTGCTATCTTTTTCAGATCAATTCCGTTTACATCTACGATAATACCCCCTCGGGATTGCGTGGAGTCGAGGGTATAAGCATGAATACGAGCTGCCTCCCCGGTCAGATCAAGATCTGCTTTGATCTCTTTATTTTTTGAGATCGAGAGGAAGTTATCGGGATTCAAACGCCATGGAGTATATCCGATAATTGGATTAGACGGAAACAAAGTTGCACGTAAAGCCTGATCTTTGATCATCAATTTGCAACCCAGATCCAGACCTATCTCTTCTTTATGGTTCTTTTCCATAAGGCGAACCACCAGACTATCATCTGCCACCGCGCCCCATGCTTTCAGAAGGAACGAAGGTTGAGTGAATCTGGAGCGATTTGCAACCTGAGCCACAAATGTGATCTTATCAATTTCCTGATTGGCATTCAGCTGAACCGTATCAAACAACCGTTCCTTGGATTGCAGCTCTTCGAGCATTGCTCTCAACGTCAATCCTTCTATCGGATTGATGGTAGCTTTCACTCTTGTACTTTTAATAAAGGTGTAATCCTGTGCCAGATAGGAATTCATAATATTATTCTTCCCGGCATCCATGGTTATATCAAACGTTGGATAACGCTCTTTCAAAAGATCCAGCGACAATGATTTATTTTTCAATTCTTTATCCAGCAATGTCATCGTTGATTCAAACTCCTTCATACCGATAAATACACTCTTTGGAGAAAGTGCATTCACCACTAAATCCCCTGAGGTAATTTTTGCACGGAAAAGAGAATCGGCATTGCTGATATCATAGGCAAACTCACTCGGCGTGTACACCCGGTCTGATAACTCTAAAAGTTTAAGATAAACATTTCCGACTGCACTAATATCCTCCTTCATATTCGTACGAAGCGTCGTATTCCAGACAAATCCCGTGCGCAATGCTGTATCCGAAAGTTTAAGGGCTTTCAAATCCAGATTAGCCACATCAAGTGCCAGAATCAAATCAATCTCTTTGCGACCAAGTGTTCCACTGACCTCCGAAGTTAAGCTCAGATCTCTGTCTCCCATCGTTGCCTTCGCGTCAAGTTTTCCTCCTGCAATGGTAGCATTCAGTCCAAGATCGGCATAATTATGACCATTATAGTGAATTACATTCGACTTCAACTTAGCGTCCAGTTCCGTCCGTGGAGAGAACACGTCAAACCCTTTTCCTTTCGCCGAAAGCGAGAGGTCTACACATTTGATTCCCATATGAGGCATAAACTGGGACACATAGAATGAGTCAGCCTCCAAAGAAAGATTATAATGCTCGCTATTGAAGTGGAAGGTCCCTTCACTGTGCACTCTCCCTTTCGGGGTAACAAGTGTTGTGGTCTGCTCTACTAATCCACGACTCGCATTAATATCTCCGTTTAAAGTGAAATGATTCGGGAATGTGTACTGTTTTGCCAGCTCTTTAGGTAACAGAAACAACAATTTATGCGCTTCATACCCTTTGAGGTCAAACATCATTGAGCCCGTGAGGTTCTTGTAATCCATGATATTTTTCACCACTCCCTTAGCTGTCATATCAAAACAGTCGGGATATTTCACCTCGAATTGCTGAATATCAATCCGGTTCTTCGTTCCGGATGCTGTGGCTTTTGCCGTAATAAATGTGCGCTTATTGAGTAGTGAATCTTTGAACGACTCCTCTTCGGTCAGTTTCTGGAACTCATAGGTCGAGAGGTTCGCATTCATATTGGCTTTCAGATCTTCAATCGAGAATCCTTTACTATTAGTACCCCACGTCATCGCCCCGCTAAACTGCACCGAGCTAAGCAACGTATGCATATCCAGACCATTGACCATCACGCGGTTTGAATCCATCTCTGCATAGCCTTTCATATCGCTGATCAACAGATCAGATGTTAGCTTAGCCGAAAGCGATTGGAGTGTTAAGGCGGAAAATGCACCTCTGTTACGCAGTGAGTCTGCTTCGATGTTAATCTCTTTTACAAAAAGATGATCCATATCAAAACGGTTGGAATCGCTCTGATATTTACCAATATGCATTTCGAAGTGATTATTCTCCACCACCGCATTACGCACAAGAATATCCCACGGTAGGGTCGGAAGGGTATCCTTCCGCAAGAGCGTATCTTTCTGAATCGTACTCTCCTGGGCCGAATCCGGCAACATAATCGTGTATTTACCATTGACAATCCGAATCTTCTCGGCTATCACTTTCTGAGTCAACATATCCACCCGTCCCTTCTTCAGAGAAGCAGTCTCAACAAAGACATTTGTCGAAAACTTCGTAGGAAGATCTGCAAACATCACCTGAATGTTTCGCAATAAAATCCGCTTCGACACGAACTTCCAGGGAAAAGCACCCGATGTATCTACCGCTGCCGTATCCGGCACACTTTTCAACATCTGTATGGCAATCGAACCATCGCTCAAAGTGGTCTGTCCCAGATCAATCTCTTCATTCTTCAGCTGAATGACATTACCACTCAGTTTTGCCATTCGCAGACGCGCACTGATGTCCATCGTCTGAGCCGAATCGATATAATGAAACACTGCATTCCGCACCTCTACCGTATTTACCTTCACCTCACTTCTCAGCAGGGGAAGTATAGCCACACTGGTTGAGACTTCGCCCACACGAAGCATCGTATCTGCCGGATGCTTTACAACCAGCGCATCAGATAATTGTAGTTTTAATGGAAAGTAGAGACGTAGCTTGCCGACAGTGACATCCATACCCATAGCTTTGGATGCCTCCTTCTGAACAATTCCGCGTGCAAAGTTCTGAACAAACGGGATGTATAAAGCAAACGATAATAGTAAGATAAGTACGATATATGCAAGGATGATTCTGATGAACCATTTCATAAAATTTCTCATAAATCCTGAGTATAAGCATGTCATATTCTGCAAAGATAGAAGCTTTCATTATTATTATGTCCGAATTCCTCGTTATTTTCCCTAATGAAATTATTCACTTCTTCGAAATTAAAACAGATGCTCTCTGGCTTTTGTTCGACATAAAATCAATTTATAAGCCTCTCATTGGGGGATCTTATTTTCTATCCTAATAATCCAATAAATTAAAAAATAACACTACTTTTGCCTGACTACGGATATAAAATTATTATTATGATTAAGGAATTATTTCAAAATAATAAGGATAAACTCTCATTCTTCTTCGAATTGAAAAGAAAAGTGATGATTCTCGAACCCATGAACCGCTACCTGGTCATCGGGCTTTCAGTGTTTTTGGTGTACATGACATTCTTTGATGAGGACAACTTCATTCGCCGCATCAAACTCTGGACCGAAATACAAAGCCTCGAAAGTCAAGTCAGTCATTACGAGAATGAAATCAGCAAATCTCAGAAACAACTCGAACGACTACACTCCGACAAAGAGACCTTAGAGAAATTTGCACGCGAAGAGTATCTTATGAAAAGAGAGAATGAAGATATTTTTCTGATCGAAGAAGATTAAGCGAACCTTTAAAAAAACAAGAACACGATGATAAAAAAATATATGTTTCAGATATCAGCAATACTGGTACTGATTTCTGCGGCCCTGTACATCACGAAGCTCGAGTGGGCTCCCTATATGTATGCCGTAGGGACAGCCGGCGTTGCGATTTCTCACCTGACCAACCGCTACGAAGGTAGCAACTTACGAAAGAAAAGACTTCACCGCATACTCGGTTTTGCCGGGATGATGATGGTCATGTCTTCGTATTTTATGTTTAAACACCAGGGAGAATGGATCATGACTCTGTTGATTTCTGCCATTCTTCATCTCTACGTCTCCTTTGTTATGCCTAAGGAAGACGAATAACTGATTAATAACTTTATTTCTTACCCGATAAACACAATTTTACTATGTATTCACCGCAATTACACGATATACAACGAGCCCGTCAGCGAATCACCGGAGCTGTTTATCACACTCCCCTCGCACGAAATATCGCTCTATCTGAAAGATACGATGCAAACGTCTTCCTCAAACGTGAAGATTTGCAGGAGGTTAGATCTTATAAAATACGTGGAGCATACAACAAAATCACCTCTCTGACCGATGAACAGCGCCAGAAGGGTGTCGTTTGTGCCAGTGCCGGCAACCATGCACAAGGTGTTGCCTACGCCTGTCGCGCGCTCGACATTCAGGGGGTTATCTTTATGCCGAACCCTACACCTCAGCAGAAAAGAGATCAGGTGAAGATGTTCGGAAAAGAGAATGTCAAAGTCATCCTTACCGGAGATACTTTTGACGATGCTTTCCGCGAAGCCACAAAGTATGGACAGAAAAACGGTCTTTGCTTTATTCATCCCTTCAACGACGAAAAGGTCATCGAAGGACAGGCTACTGTCGGACTCGATATCCTCAACGATACCGACTCCCCGATCGACTATCTTTTTGTTCCGATTGGTGGTGGCGGACTCGCATCCGGAGTAGGCAGTGTATTTAAAATGATCAGCCCTTCCACGAAGGTGATCGGTGTTGAACCTTCGGGTGCTGCCAGCATGAAAGCGGCTATTGATAAAGGTGAATTGGTCGAACTTGACAGCATTGATACCTTTGCCGATGGTGTAGCTGTGCGTAAAGCTGGTAATCTCACCTTTGAAATCTGCAAAGAGGTATTAGACGATATCGTGGTCGTTCCCGAGGGACGTATCTGTGGCGAAATTCTCAAACTCTACAATCAGAGTGCCATCGTTGTTGAACCCGCAGGGGCTATCTCCGTGGCAGCACTCCACGAATATCGCGACCAAATCAAGGGAAAGAACGTCGTTTGTGTCATCAGTGGCAGCAACAACGACATTACCCGCATGGAAGAGATCAAAGAGCGTTCGTTGCTTTACGAAGGGCTTAAACACTACTTTATCGTTCGCTTTCCCCAAAGAGCGGGCGCCTTACGGGAGTTTCTCGAGAAGGTACTGGGACCCAACGACGACATCTCCCACTTCGAATACAAACGAAAGACATCACGCGAGAAAGGTCCGGCTCTGATCGGTATCGAACTTTGCGATGAAAACGATTTTGACGGACTGGTCGATCGAATGAAAATTCAGGGGATTACTTTTGAATATTTAAATGATCGTCCCGATTTTTTCCAGTTCCTTATATGAAAATTTATTAAGCGAAAGTGAGTATTTCACTTTCGCTTTTTTATTGCAATCTCCCTGAATACAAGCAAAATGTCACTTATTTCATCCCCAAATAACTGAATTAATTCGAGACATGATTATTTATGCTACGATCTGTCCCCTTCGAATTACGTTCCTCGATATTATTTTTTTATTCAGATAGTTGTACAAAATAATAATATTATTACTTTCGCAGTGTTCTAATACCTAAAATATAGGCTTATACCGTCTTACGAATTACTTTAATAATCACATAATAACTCAATTTCACAATGAAAAAGCATAATTTTTTTGCCGGACCTTGTATTCTAAGTGAGTACACAATTAAAAACACTGCGGATGCAGTTATTAATTTTGCCGGAATGGGATTATCCCTCTTAGAAATTTCCCATAGAGAGAAGGAATTTGTTGCTGTTGTAGACGAAGCGAGAGCTTTGTTCAAAGAATTGTTGAATATTCCTGATGGATACGAAGTGATCTTTCTTGGGGGAGGTGCCAGCCTGCAGTTCTGCATGGTTCCCTTCAATTTGTTGCAGAAAAAAGCTGCTTACATCGAAACAGGCACCTGGGCTATGAACGCCATTAAGGAGGCTAAACTTTTTGGAGAAGTAGATGTCATTGCTTCTTCCAGTGATAAAAATTTCAGCTATTTCCCAAAAGATTTCACGGTACCTGCCGATGCTGATTATCTTCACATCACTACCAACAACACCATCTTCGGTACTGAAATTCATACCGATATAGATGTTAATATCCCACTTGTGGCTGATATGTCTTCTGACATTTTCTCCCGTCCGATTGATGTTTCCAAATATGCACTGATCTACGGAGGAGCTCAGAAAAATCTGGCACCTGCCGGAGTAAGTTTCGTGATTGTTCGCCAGGATATTCTGGGTAAAGTGTCACGTGCAATCCCTACGATGCTTGATTACCGCACTCATATCAAACATGAATCTATGTTTAACACCCCTCCGGTACTTCCGATCTATGCTGCTCTTCAGACACTGAAATGGTACAAAGAGATGGGTGGTATCGAGGCTATGTATAAACTCAATCTGGCAAAAGCCGAACTTCTATACAAAGAAATTGACGAAAACAAATTATTCAAAGGTACTGCTGCCGTAGAAGACCGCTCGATCATGAACATCTGCTTTGTGATGAACGACGAATACAAAGAGCTTGAAAAAGAGTTCCTTACATTCGCTACCGAAAGAGGTATGGTCGGAATCAAAGGTCACCGCTCAGTGGGTGGTTTCCGTGCTTCTACCTACAATGCTTTGCCTATCGAAAGCGTTCAGGCACTGGTAGATACCATGCGTGAGTTCGCTGCTAAACATTAAATCTGATAACCCTTTAAATCTATCTGCTCATGAGAGTGTTAGTAGCAACGGATAAACCTTTTGCAGCAATTGCCATCCAGGGAATCCGTAAATCAATAGAAGCTGCCGGTGACGAACTGGTACTTTTAGAAAAATATACTGAGAAATCTCAGCTGCTGGAGGCTATCCGCACAGTAGATGCGGTCATTGTTCGCAGCGATATTATCGATGCCGAAGTAATTAACCATGCAGAGCAACTGAAAATCATCGTACGTGCCGGTGCGGGATATGACAATATTGATCTCGAGGCTGCTAAAGCCCGCGGGATTTGTGTGATGAACACTCCGGGACAGAATGCTAATGCGGTTGCTGAGCTGGTATTCGGCATGATCCTCTATAAAATCCGGAATCATTTTGATGGCACTTCCGGCACCGAACTGATGGGGAAAAGCCTTGGGCTTCACGCTTATGGCAACGTAGCCAGAAATGTAGCACGCATTGCCCGTTGCTTCGGAATGACTATTTATGCCTTTGATCCGTTCTGTCCCAAAGAGGTCATTCATCTCGATGGCGTCATTGCCCTGGATAGTGCCGAAAAGCTTTATCAAAAGTGTCAGTATGTTTCATTACATATGCCAGCCACTGCTGATACCCGTAAATCTATCAATCATGCGCTGTTGAGCCAGATGCCAAAAAATGCAATGCTGATCAACACAGCCCGCAAAGAAGTGATCCACGAGGAAGAGCTGCTCTCCCTGATGGACGAACGCAAAGATTTTAGCTACGTTTCG
Source organism: Bacteroidales bacterium (assembly GCA_051654305.1). Taxonomy (GTDB): domain Bacteria; phylum Bacteroidota; class Bacteroidia; order Bacteroidales; family UBA7332; genus UBA7332. The sequence goes on from JBOFXU010000262.1 coordinate 39,253, forward strand.
GATATTACACCCGATCACGCAGATACGTTTATTGAGAAATACAACGACAGAGTCCTCTTCACCCCGAAAAAAATGGGGGCACAGACTGCCGAAGCAAACATCAATGCCGGTATCGCTGCTGCCAATCAAATTGTAGGATTCCTCAAAAATGGGATCGACAAGTTCAGAGTAAATTAGTCTTAGCTTGCTCAATCACACCTAAAAAAGAGGTCAGTTCACCAAAATGAACTGACCTCTTTTTCTTTCATTCGTATAGTTTATATTCAAAATATCTATTTTCTTAACAATACATCTTTGTCTTATCTCCTTCATTTTGCCTCTCCCACCTCTTCTAACCCCCGATATAACAGCCTATTGGAAATATTTTTTAATTGAAATACAGATGTTACATTTTTGTTTCGAGAATTTAAGAAGCTATAGTATAGTTAAATAATATTTATTTAAGCCCCTGTCAAAAAGATATTAGAATATCATTTTGTATTACAAAATCACATTTAAACAGTAAGATGAGATAAAAACAGACTCTTTTACTCGAATATGTTATAAAAATAGTCTTTTTACAGACTATCACCGCCACGCGACCCTCTTGTTAATGAATGTTTAGCATTTTGGCGTATATTACAAATTATTGTATAATTGCACTCAGAAAGATTAAGTAATTAGTAAGACAGGCTGCCATAAATTCTAATACTCTGTAGCTATTTTTTACACCTTTACTCTTTTTAAACCTATAAAGTCTACGATTGAATTCTTCTCACGAAGAATATCTGTGAATTAAAACCGAACATACAATTTATACAAGCCTGTTTAGAATAAACCATAAAAGAAAGGCCGGAGTTCCCTCCGGCCTTTCTTTTATTTAATCAGCACTCCTTCCGGATTCTGAATCGGACAGTACCCTGTCGGTAAGAGCTCCGGATAAACGACCGGCGAAACCGTACGGCTTTGATTTGCCGTCAAATCCACCCCCAATGCTTTGAGTGATCTCTGCATATAGATATCGTCGATACTTCCGAAAGGCGCAAACGGGCGTGCCGTCATCACCTCCGAAAACACATTGGAAGCCTCAGGCACAAATCCACTGGCATAGTCCGACTGACGAAGCGAATTATAGATCTTGACCGAGATCGGTTGAAGTTTATATCCCGGAAATTTTGAATCGCGTATGGCATACGAGCCTACATTCTTTCCTTCGGTCTTTTCACCCACGTGAATGACCGGAATATAGGGACGAAGGCTATTGATAATCAATTCACTTGCCGAAGCCGTGTAGCGCGTACCGATCACCACCAACCGCTTCAGGTCCAGATTTGCATCCCCCACTACTGTAGAAGTATAGAAATAGATCTCTTTTTCAGGATTTGTTTTCTCCTGTTTATCGTTCATCTCCTGAATTGCCATCAGTTTCCCCAGATTCGTTTGCGCAACAAGTGTGCTGGCAAGCAGCTGAGCCGTGCGGACATATCCCCCGCCATTGTAGCGCAAATCGAGGATCATTTCTGTCACCCCTGCCGTTTTAAAGCTCTTCATCAAATCTCGTAGCTCATTCTCGTAGCGGAAATCCACCATATCATCTGTCGGGCCAAACTTAAAGGCATTATACACCAGGTATCCGATTTTGCGGGTATCGTAGTTTAGAATCTCAGAATAGTGAATCGGATTTTCATCCATCTCCACGGCTGCAGTCAGACTCACCGGTTCTTCCGATTGCACATATACGTACTGCCCCAACTGTTGATCCGCCACAAACTGAGCTTTACACACGGTCATTGCCTGCCCCGATTTGAGCAGAGCATAGTTCGTTGCATTGATCTGTTGATTGTTGATTTTATGAATATAGTCCCCACGCTTTATTCCCGCTTTGTCCGCCGGCGAATCCTTCAATACATAGAACACCCGTGCAATCTCCGCACCCGGCACTTTCGGATGCTGATAACGCACAAAGTCGATCCCGTAGGTCAATTCCGAGGTAATGCTATATTTTGTCTTTTCGGGAGTTTCGATATAGGAATAAAAGTATCCTGTCCCATCTGCCGCTCTTTTCATCTCCCGCTGGCGCGAAAGCAGCTCCACGAAAAAGTCTTTCGGAGCTGCGGTATAATCCAGCTCAGACGGAGCTGGCATATCCTGATAGTAGAGATATTTACTGTCCATCTCCGAGAAGATCCACTCGTTGACCTTCTCATTTTGTGTCTTTTCTCTGGTTAACTCTTTGGTCTCATCGCCACATGCCACAAACGTGCAACAGGGGATCACCAAAGCTGTAATTGCTTTAATAAACTCTTTTTTCATTACTTCTCTATTTAAGGTCGCCTCGAAAGACTAAAAAAATATATTCCAGTAGAACAATTCCAAAGGTATTATCGTTTGCTTCATGGAGCAAAAACATACGTTTAAGGTTAAAATAAGGAGCAGAAACCCAGCGGTTCTGCTCTCTGTTTGCGGGTGATTCTTACTCCTTCACCCCTGCTGCAATCACTCCCGGTAACTCTCCGAAAGAGTTGAGCTGAATAAACTCTTTGCCTTCCAGCTCTTTTTCACTCACCAGTTCGTGTGCCCAAGTGGTATGAAAAGGAATATGTACCGCTTTTCCGCCAAGCTCCAATACCGGCAGAATATCTGATTTTAACGAATTTCCGACCATCAGAAACTCCGAAGCCTTCACATCCAGACGTTTAAGCAACGCCTCGTAGTTATCCGCTTTCTTATCGCTCATCACTTCCACAAAATCAAAGAAACCCGTCAGCCCCGAACGCTGCAACTTACGTTGCTGATCGAGCAAGTCTCCCTTTGTAGCAAGCACCAGCTTATAGTCGCGGGCAAATCCGGGTAAAACCTCTTTCACATCCTCCAGCAACACCACCGGCTTACGCAAAATATCGTTACCCAGTTCCATGATCTGCTTAACGATAGTGTTCGGCACCTGATAATCGCTCGCTTCCATCGCGGTCTCTATGGCAGAGAGAATAAAGTTCTTTACCCCGAAACCATAGAGCGGTATATTTTTCACTTCGTGGTCAAGCAGCAGATCCACAATGGCTTTCTCTTCGCCATACTCCGCCAGCAACACACACAGCTGATGCTCCGCCTCTCTGAAGAAAGTCTCGTTTTCCCACAGCGTATCGTCCGCATCAAAAGCAATCACTTTAATATCTTTCATCCTCATCAAAACTTTATAGTTAAATCCACATATACCGGGAGATGATCACTGCATCCTCCCGCATAAAATGTCCCCCGATACGTTCGCCGGGGCACCTTTACTCCCTGTGCATTCTCATGCAACAGAAAATCAGGAGCAAATATATAACTTTTTGGCTGAAAAAGAGAGACTTTACGGGTGGTATCTGCCAGCGATGGGGAGATCAGAAAGTGGTCTATTGTCTCCCAGGCACGCCCAAAGTAATAGCTTCCAAGCTCCTTTTCGCCATGTGTCAGCACAAGGAGCCTACCCTCCTGCCCCCCGAAAAGCTTTTGCGGTGCTGGCTCGTTCAAATCGCCCATAACCACCAGAGAGAGTGTTTGCCTTACCCTTGCCAGACTGTCCGTGTAGGTCTCAAGCGTTGCAGCAGCCTTCCGACGGAAACCTTCAGTCTGTAATTCGCCTCCCCGCCGCGAAGGCAAGTGACAGACCAGCACATCCAGCGTATCGCCAGAAACCACCCTTCCGGCAACATGAAGAATATCCCGCGTAGGCGGAAGATCTGCCGGCTGACGAATGCTCCGGACCTCCAGCACCCGAAAGCGGTCGGGTTGATAGAGTAATGCCACATCTATTCCCCGCACATCGGGCGATTCTGTCATCACATACGCATAACCGGACTCCCGCAACGGTGTCCGGCGTGTGAGATAATGGAGTACCGAATCGTTTTCTACTTCGCAAAGACCCACGAGCGCAGGCACCTCCCACTCGCCCACAGCCGCGATCACACGAGCCAGATCCATCTGTTTCCTGCGATATTTCGTATAATTCCACCGACGCACTCCTCCGGGACTGAACTCTTCATCTTTATGCAGCGAATCCCGGTGCAGATCAAACAGGTTCTCGACATTATAAAACACAATGCGGAAGCTCCCCGGTGGGGAAGCTTCCGCATTGCTACACACGATCATACACAACAACATTAGTATTCGTATACGCATATCGTTTCTGTTTTTTATTTGTATTCAAAGGCTCCGGCATCAGGCTGTTCCACATCCCGTACCACCCCGTAGAAATCGGTTTCAGCAGCCGGCAGTACCGGCGAGCGACCCAGATGTCGGGCTACCGAGACGCTATCCAGTCTGAAATCAAAGCGATAGTCATCGTTTACGACGCGAAACAGCGGATCTTTGTTCCACACAATTCCCTCGAAATGATCGCCTGACTCCTCTTTCCCCTTCAGCACAGAATGCTTAAATGAAACCTCACTCGAAAACTCAGACGAAACAGGCAGGTAAAATTCATTCCGCCCCCTTCCCCAAACAATAGAGTTACGCATCTCCATTTCCAGCGGAGATGTCTTCGCATCAAGGTGCAATGCATAACCATACACCGATCCGAAAGGATAGAAGTTTGCCAACGTACAGTGAACAAATTCATAACTTCCTCCGTCGAGATCAACTAAGTGCCCCCCCGAATTTGAAATTTGCGTACCCGTAAGTTCCACAACGGCATTCTCAGCCACAACCCCCGAAGTAAGAGCATTATGAATCAGACAATTTTCCAGTTTTAGCTGTCTTCGCTGCGGTGTGGCACTTCCTCCTTGTATGGAGATGGCACGTACCGTTGCATGAATATCGCAGTGCGAAAGCAAATTATCCGCACTTCTCTCCGTGAAGACAATTCCTTCCCACTGACCCGCTACACGGTCATAAGGCAATCCCTCAAGCAGCTCATCCAGCCGATCGCCCCGTAGTGTCACAGGAGCTCCGGATGTTCCCCGAGCCTGCACGGTACCGTCAACCAGCAACCGCGCATTCTTGTGAAAGTACAAGCGGGCACCTGCCTGAATATCCAGCAATGCCTCCGGAGCCACATAGAGTGAATCGTAAATCAAATAAGGCTTTTCGGCGGTCATTGTCAATTGGCGGTTGACTACCTTGCCCTGCCAGCGGACTACCTCCCAGGCAAGTGCTTCAAGAGCCACCTCCTGCCGGTTTCCGTTGTACGAAAAAACAATAGCATCACTTCGCCGCACCGGGTCCGGATGGCCCGTTGCCTGCAATGTTGTTTCCACCGCAATAAAAAGACTGTCCTTCCCGGCAATCTCCACAGCACTGAACTCCGTTCCGCTCTGACCGTCCACATTGATACGAAACTCACCTCCCCCATTCTGCAGGCGAATATCGGCAATTCGCATCGGTTCGCGGTTACGGTTATACACCTTCAGCCAGCGCGTGGCAGAGGAGACCCCCGTAAACAACGTATCGAAACGCACCGTATCCGCAGAGAAAGACAAGACTCGTGCCGGGTTGGTTGTGAAGTCCGGATCGGACATACACGAGTACCCCATCCCCACGATGAGGCAAAAGAATATTGTTTGGCGTATAAATGATCTCATCCGCCCCTCCTATATTGTCCGGAGAATCTCCAGCAAGTGCAGCCAGAACTTCTGCATCGACGATACAGAAAGCCGCTCCTGTGGGGAGTGTGCTCCTAAAATGGTCGGACCAAAAGAGATCATATCCAGCCCGGGATATTTTTTGAGAAAAAGCCCGCACTCCAGTCCGGCATGCACCGCACGAATATCCGGTTCCTCGTCAAACAGATCACGATAAGTTTCTGTCGCTTTACGCACCAACGGAGAGTTTAAATTCGGCTGCCATCCCGGATAACCCTCGCCGTGAGTCACTGCTGCACCGCTCAGGTGAAAAAGTGCCTCCAGACGCCATGCGATGTCGTATTTTGCACTCTCTATCGCACTGCGCTGGCTCGATACCACCGTAATCGTATCGTTGCCCTGGCGCACCGAAGCCAGATTCGTAGACGTCTCCACCAATCCTTCCAGCTCGCGGCTCATAGCCACCACACCATTCGGACAAGCATAAAGCGCTCCTATAAGTGCATCTGACACGGCAGGCTCAATACAGAAATCCGGACGATCCTCAGACTCAAGGTCAATACGCAAACAGGGTTCCGTCTTTGCATACTCCTGCTCTACATCGTAGATAAAATGATTCAGTGCAATACGCAGATGCTCCTTCTCGCGAAAAGGAACTCCTGCCCATGCCCACGCTTCGCGCGGAATTGCATTGTGCAGATGCCCGCCTCCGATTTCCGACAAGACCAGTCCGTACTGAGCACGGATTTGCCAGAGAAAACGACTGAGCAACTGAACCGCATTCGCATAACCGCGATTTATATCATCTCCCGAATGTCCCCCGTTTAGTCCCGAGACCTTCACCCGGAAATAGAACATCTGCTCGGGAGCCTCCACTCGTTCGTAGTTGTACGTCGCACGGGTATCAATTCCCCCCGCACACCCCACATAAATTCCCTCTTCTCCATCGAGATTAAGCAACAAACGGCTTTTGAAAAACCCTTTTTGCAGAGCCGCAGCCCCGGTGAGTCCGGTCTCTTCATCCACCGTAAAAAGCACTTCAAGCTCGCCGTGAGGGATATCCTCCGAGGCCAGCACAGCCAAAGCCGCAGCCATTCCTGCCCCGTTATCCGCTCCGAGGGTAGTACCCCGTGCTTTCACCCAATCACCATCCACATACGCGTCGATCGGATCTTTTTCAAAATCATGCTCAACACCAGCATCTTTCTCGCACACCATATCCATATGGCATTGCAAAAGCACCGAAGGACGCAGTTCCATGCCCTCAGTCGCCGACTTTCGAAGGATTATATTTCCAATCTCATCAATTCTACACTCCAAACTATATCTTGACGCAAACTCTTGCAAGTAAGCCCGAATTAGCCCCTCTTTCTTAGATGGACGGGGAACTTTGGTTATTTCATCGAAAAAATGCCATACAATTTCAGGCTGAAGTTTATTTTTTCTCATAAAAACTCTATATTTGTACGCAAATATAAACAAGAATGTTTAAGGTACTTCTTATTGTAATCATAATTGTGGGTATTTCGGTACTGTTACTGGGAATCAAAGTTTTCTTTACCCGTAACGGAAAATTTCCGAACACACACATTGGAGGGAACAAGGCTCTTTCCAATCGGGGAATCACATGTGCAAAAACAGATGACAAACTGGCGCAACAAAAACAAGGGTTGTTCGACAGGGTGGAGCATCAGGATGGAGCCAAGAACGAAACAAATGAAAAATAAAGTATAGTGATTTATGAAAAACGTGAACTATCTAATCAATGGGGGTCTCGCTGCAGCTGTTGTAGCGCTTTTTGTTATGCAATTCTCTAACAAGAAAGCATCAGATAACACTACTCCTGCCTCTACTACACCTGTTGCTGCAGAGGTTGTACTTCCAATCGCATATATCGATGTAGATTCATTGTTGAAAAACTACAATCTTGCACACGATATCAGCGAAACATTAATCCGTAAACAAGAGACGAGCCGTGCGAATCTTAACGAAAAAGCACGTCAGCTTGAAGCGGAAATGAAAGAATTTCAACGCAAAATCGAGAATAACGCTTTCCTTTCACGCGAAAGAGCAGAAGCGGAGCAAAACCGTTTGATGCGCAAACAACAAGAACTTCAGGAGTTGGATCAACGTCTGAGTGTTGATTTCATGAACGAGCAACAAAAAATGAATCAACAGATTCGCGACTCGATCAACAACTACATCAACCAGTACAATGCTGCTAAGAAATTCCATATGATTATCAGCAATACTAACAACGACAACCTGCTTTATGCCGACAAAGCATACGATATCACGAAAGAAATCGTTAGCGGCTTGAACACAAGATATACAAAAAAATAATTTCAAGCATTTGAAATTTTAAGAGCAACCCTACACCGGTTGCTCTTTTTTTTTGCT
>JBOFXU010000263.1:0-17297 GCA_051654305.1 Bacteroidales bacterium
ACTTCGTAAAGCGCCTTAATCTCAGAGCTCAGCCCACCATTACAATGTTTTCTTGTTGCATTGTCTCCGATTACCGCAACCGACTTAATCTTTGAATCATTTAAAGGAAGAATCTTTTGATTTTTAAGCAATACGATCGATTCTACAGCTGAAAGATAGGCAGCTTCCTGATGTTTTTTAGTATTCATCTCCCCTTTCTCCCTGTTCGCCGGATCAAAAATTTTCACTCTGAACATGGTTCTGAGGATATTTGCAACTTTTTTATCCACTTCACTCTCGGAAACTTCACCCTTGCGGACAGCTTCGATAAGTGGATCTGCAAAATACCATTGGTTATAGTCTTCTTTATGCGTTCCCATCTCCAGATCAAGACTATTTTTTGCCGCTTTCACCGTACTATGTGCCGCATCCCAGTCAGTCATCAAAAGTCCGTCGAACCCAAACTCACCACGAAGGATTTTATTATTCAGGTAATCATTCTCGGAGCACCAATCACCTCTGAACTTGTTGTATGCTGCCATTACAGTATGCACGCCTGCATCTACAATTGATGCTTTGAATGCAGGAAGATAAATTTCACGAAGCGCTCTCTCACTCATCTCAACATTAACCACTCCTCTTTCTGTTTCCTGATTGTTTGCCAGCCAGTGCTTGACACTTCCTGCAACATCCTGCTCCTGTAAAGATTTAATGTAAGAGACTGCCATAACTGAAGATAATACCGGATCTTCACTCAGGTATTCAAAATTTCTACCACACAAGGGAGAGCGAATAATATTTACACCGGGACCCAGAAGAATATCTTTTTTTCTGAATCTTGCTTCCTTCCCTAATATTGCTCCACGCAGTGCTGCCAAATCTTTGTTCCAGGTTGCAGCAAGAGAGGTCGCTGGAGGAAAACAAGTCGCAAAATCATCATCTCTACCGGCGTATCCCCAATCGTGTCTGTTGATTTCAGCACGAACCCCATGAGGACCATCCGAAAGAGCTAACTCCGGAATCCCCAGACGAGGAATTGCTTCAACATAAAACTTGGAATTTCCATGCAAAAGGGAGGTCTTTTCCTTCAAGGTCATTTTTGAAATGAGAGATTGAATAGAATCCTCTCTGGAATCATCTGCAACGAAAGCTTTTACATTTATGATTTGTGTAATCAATAGTACTGTCAAAAAAATCTTCTTCATTTCTTAATCATTTAAAACAAAATGTTGGCCGAAGCCAACATTTTGTCTCGTTTAAAACCATAATCTACCTAACTGAATCAAATGCCCAACCTATCACTGCTGACCACTGTCCTGCACCCGATGCCGGAACTTCAGATAACTGCATCGTGTTATCACTCATTTTTATAATATCAAATTCTTTCATTGGCACTTTACTGTCATTCCATCCACGTAGAATAGTTGCCTGCGGATTACCCTTGATATACAAACGACCAATAGACCACACTTTTCCATCCGGGTCCAACGTCTTTTTGTTCATATCCAGCGAAAACTTACCTTCGATTACATTTCCGTTGTTTTGAGTCTTAATAAACTTAACCCCATTCTTGCAGAATTTCATTTTAGCTCCTTTGCCATCTGCTTCAGCAGCTGCAACCAGGTCTTCACTGTTTACACCCATATTCCACCAACAGATCAGCTGATCGGTCAGATAACCTCCGTTTCCAAGACAAACCTGAGCCCCCCACAAGTGAGTAAATGTTGTACTCCAGGTCCACTCTTTCTCACCGCTTCCGAAAAGCATTTCCCATTCCTGAGGAACAGGATTTGCCAGAACATCCACATTTACTGAAAGAGTTTTTGTCAGCTTCGATCCATCAGGATTTAATCCGGTAAAAACAATTTCATTGGTTCCGGTGAAAAGAAGTGATATCGTATCGTTCGAGCGATTACTGTCGCCTACCCCATAATCCCAATATGACAATACCGGACTGGAGCATTTAAGAACTACTCTATTCGAATTTTTACCATTTACAACTATCGGCTCTGCTGAGATCTGTAACTCTTCAGCCGTAATCGGACTTCCAATATCAGCTCTCTCCTCAATAGGCTCGCAAGAGAAAAGAGTCAGTGAGCTGATTGCCATCAGAAATAATCTATTTATTGGATTCTTCATAATTTCAATGTTAATGTATTAGACTCAAATTATTTTGTCCATCCTGTATAGACAGACTCTGGTCCCCATCCTTCGTTTTGTACAAGTACACCCTGCGACAAACGAATCTGAGACTCTGGAATCGGGAAGAACCCTTTTGTTGCTTTGTATCTTGCGGCATAACCTCCACCATAAGATTTACTAACAGCAGGCTCTCCAAAATTGTAAATTGGCTGACCGATTTGTTTCTCAAGCACTTCAGCAGCAATGCCCCATCTGCGGATATCATTCCAGCGGATACCTTCAAAAGCAAACTCCCATCTACGTTCATTTTGCAAAGCTGTCAACGAATATGCAATTTCAGGACGTTTTGCTCTGGCACGCACCATATTCAATCCTTGATTTGTTTCTGTAAGCTCCGAGTGCATCAACAGTACATCCGCATACCGGATCAATATCAAATCCTGAATATTAGCTGTCTGGTAGTCCCCCTTATTATCGAACATTTTCATAGAGAAAGAGTCAAAGAACACTGGGTTATTATTATCATCCATACGATCCAATGATCTTACAGGCATAATTTTTTTCTGACAATAATCTGTTTCCTGTACATTGTTATCTGCACCCTTCTGATATTTTGGCATGTCCACTGGGAAATTGATCAAAGATGCCCCCAAACGCATATCATCTTTTTCTATTGTTTTCCAGTCATTGAATAACTGCGGATTCACCGGGCATGCCCCCCATCCTTGTCCAAACGGATAGATTCCAACTTTATCCTGGTTACCACCGCGGATTCCCATAAACAAAGCAAACTGATTTGAGTATCCAAGTGCCAGAGTATTTCCTGCATTCGTCGATTGATTCGAAAATTTGATAGACAATACTGTTTCAGGACTATGTACTCCATTATCTTCAGCCCAAACTAAACCTTTTAAAGGATCATTCTGATCGTAGAACACTGATGTTGCACTATTTGTGTACGGCCAGATCTGACGATAATCATCTACCAACGAATGACCGCTTTCCGAAATACAGTTATTCAACCATTCGACAACATCTGCTTTAGTGATTTGTCCACCCTCTGGAAGAGCTATTTCACTCTTGTTATAAAGACCTGTATAGAATAAGAATATACGTGCCATAAGTGCTTCAGCTGCCCACTTCGTTACGCGTCCTGATTCTGATTTACTATATTTATCTGCTGGCAAAAGCTCAATCGCATTCTTTAAGTCTGAAGCTATTTGCCCGTAAATAACATCCGCTGACGCTTTTGGCATATTTTGTGGAGCTGTTTTGATTACCATAGGCACTTCTCCGAATAACGAAGCCAGTTCATGATAAAAATAGGCTCTCAGGAAATAGGCTTCTCCTTTAAACTGGTTCTTTTTCTGCTCATTGAAAGTAGCATTTTCAATACTTTCAATCAATGAGTTTGCACGATAGATTCCTTTATAACGTACCCCCCAGAATAGCTCAAACATATTTTCACCCGAACTCATAAGAAAGTCATAGGCATGGAACTTTTTATCATTATTTCCTCCGCCACCGAAAGCATCATCAGAAGCTACGCATGAAACAAAAAACGAGGAATTCTCTTTACAACCTACTCCTTCTGATAAAGAAGCGTAAATCCCGATAACCTGAGCTTCTGCATCTACCAGTGTTTCAGGAAAATTTGACGTATTCTTTTTTGTCAGATCCTCTGTATCCAGAAAGTTTTCACACCCGGTGAACATCATGGACAAACAAATACCCGATAATATGATTAGTTTATTCATTTTTCTTTTCAAATTAAAATTTAGAATTTAAGATTAACTCCCATCAAGTAAGTTCTCGGAGAAGGATAAAAACCTAAATCAACACCAGTTGCCCAGCCTAAGCCATCCTGAGAATAACCAACTTCTGGATCCATACCTGTGTATTTTGTAATCGTAAACAGATTTTGAGCAGATACGAACACTCTTAGTTGTCCCAATGCTTTCGTTTTAATCAGATTGTTAAAGTCATAACCAAGAGTAATATTTTGCAGGCGCAGGTAATCTGAGTTATCCACATAGATATCAGAGATCTCTTGCCAGTTTGGATGACCACCACTGGTTAAGCGAGGAATGCGGTTCGATGTTCCTTCACCATGCCATCTGCTGAAAATATCAGTTGTATAGTTCTGATATGCCACATCTGTAAACGAACGATATGATCTCATGACCTGCTGTCCGAAAGATCCGTTTGCAGTCATTGCCAAATCAAAACCTTTGTATGACATGTTAAAACCAAAACCAAGAATAAAATCCGGATGCGGGTTACCGATCATTGTTTTATCTTTTTCGTCGATCACTCCATTTCCATCTTTATCTACAAAAATCAAATCACCTGGTTGTGGATTTTCCTGAAGTGTTGCTTTTGCATTAGCAATTTGTTCATTATTTTGGAAAACACCTGCGGTTTCGTATCCCCAGAAGAATCCCATTGGATACCCTACTTCAATACGAGATACCGGAGCAGTTCCCATACTCAACACACCTCCCGGGCCATTGATAATTCCTTCATCATTTGCAATACGCAACACCTCATTCTTATTATAAGAAAGGTTTACGAAAGCACCATACTGGAAGCCTTTGAATCCGTCATTCCATTTTAATCCTAATTCTATCCCTTTGTTCGCAACATCACCACCATTAATAAATGGAGCACCTGTACCATAAGATAATAACTGAGGCGCTCTTACTAACCAGTCTTTTGTTGTTTTATTGTACCAGTCAAATGTAAGGCCAAGTCTGGAGTTCAGGAATCGTGCATCAAAACCAATATTAATCTGGTCAGAAGTTTCCCATGATAAGTCAGGATTTGGCAAAATATCCGGATAAGCACCCGGAACGATTGGATCTTTATCTGTACCGAAAGGATAGTGAATTGCAGCACCGTTATCGATATAACTGATTGTAGCAAGATATTGGAATCCTGGTACAGAAGAGTTACCATTTTGTCCCCAGCTTGCTCTAAGTTTCAGGAAGTCCAGTACATTACTTGTTTGCTCCATGAACTTTTCAGAAGAAACAACCCATCCTGCCGATACAGAAGGGAAGTAACCCCAACGCTTGCCTCTCATAAAGTTTGAAGAACCATCGGCTCTCAGCACTAACGTAGCCATATACTTCTCATCATAGTTGTATCCCAGACGCCCGAAGAATGAAGCCAGTTTCCCAACTCCGAAAGGATACCCATTATACGATGTTCTACCCGGAGTATAACCAGAAGTATTACAGATGTAAGCATGCTCCCAGTCATTGAAGTTATAATTCACATTATTAATTGAAAGACTCTCGCCCATGCCACTTTTCTCTACAGACTGGCCCAACAGCGCATTAATACTGTTTTTGTTCAATTTTAATGAATAGCTTAATGTATTCTCCCACTGCAAGTTGTTCCCTAAAGACAATGACTGACTTACCTGTTGCTGATCATTTTTCACGATATTAGTCAACATAAACTCCGGAACATAACCTCTTGTACTGGTTGCATACAAGCGATATCCGAAGCTGGATCTGTAGATCAAATTCTTAATTGGCTGAATCTCGAAGAAAAGATTTGCATTCAAAGAATGATTTTTATTCGATCTGTATCTGTTATAGTAGTCCATTACTGCAATTGGATTTGCATTCTGAGCTACTTTATCATATCCTGAAGCCAGAATATCATCATAATTGAAATATTCCCCATTTTCATTATACACAGGCATCAAAGGGGTAGCTGTGATGGCATTACGTATGTCATTAGACCACATATTGCTTATGGCAATCCCTTTATTTGTATGATAACTATAATTCACGTTCTCACCGAATTTCAAGATATTCAATCCCTCTTTCTTAATCAGGATATGTTCCGAATTCAAACGGAAAGTATAGCGGTCATAGCTTGGATCTACTGGTTTACCTAATATACCATCCTGAAGAGTATACGAAAGACCAACCGAATAGTTACTTCTGGCAGAACCACCTGTCATGTTTAATGCATGATTCGTTGTCAACGCATTCTTATTCGTAATCTCCTTCAGCCATGATGTTCCTTCCCAACCGTTCTGAACGCGATTATATAAATCCGGAATAAGCGTAGCCCAATCGTATGCAGCAACCCCTTCATTAAAACGCACCTCATCCTGAATGGTCATATACTCCTGTGCATTCAACATTGGTAATGTTTTGTACACATTCTGAATACCAACCGAACCATCATACGTTACACTCGCTGTATTTTTTAGACCATCTGATGTCTTTCCTTGTTTTGTAGTCACAAGAATTACCCCATTAGCTGCACGTGAGCCGTAGATTGCTGAAGATGCAGCATCTTTCAATACGTCAATAGATTCAATATCTGCCGGATTCAGAGAGTTTATATCTGCTCCAACAATTCCATCAATAACATAAAGCGGAGCAGAATTACCGTTGGTTCCCAATCCACGGATGGTAACCATAAATCCCTGACCTGGCATACCCGAACTCTGTTTGATATTTACACCTGCAGACTGACTCTGTAGAGCCCCTAAAGCATTTGTCGTATTCAAACTCTGAATCGCATCACCTTTGATGTTTACCGTAGCACCTGTAGATAGTTTTTTCTTCTCTACTCCATAACCCACAACTACAACATCGCTCAACTCAAGGGATTTCTCAACCAGAGCGAAATCAAGTGTCTTTTGATTTACATCAAGGACTTTCTCTTGCGTATCATAACCTACATAAGATGCAGCTACAATATGACGATCATCTGAAACTTCAAGGATATACATCCCATCCGCATCCGACACAGTTCCGACAGAAGATCCTTTTAAATAGACCGAAGCACCTATAATAGGTATACCTGTACCGGAATCTGTAATTTTACCTGCTAACTTTTTCGCACTAACCATTGCTGAATAAGTTAACGACAACAAAATAATTACGACAGTTTTTTTCATGAACATTTATTTTATTGGTTAAATCAGAATTTACAAAACTGACCACAGAGTTGGTCTGCCCTGTCTCGGAACAAAACTACGTGCTATTACTACAATAAAAGCGACATTTTATTCCATTTATTTGCATATTTGATACATAGACACGAATTTATTATATATTTGTAACAGAAAATCAAGACAAGACCTTAGGTACATGAAAAAATTTATTAGCCAAATAATAATTCTATCGCTGGCTATTTTTGCCACCGCGCAGAACCAAAGTTTTTATTCATCTAACGATGGATTATCTAACAGTCTCATCAACTATACCCTTCAGGATCACAAAGGATACATCTGGATTGCCACAGAAAATGGGTTGAATAAATACGATGGATACCGGTTTACAAAATACTTCCACAATGAAACAGATAGCTGTTCTATCTTGAATAACTATGTGTACACCTTATTTGAAGACCACGATCAAAGATTATGGATCGGAACGAATAATGGACTTCAAACATACAACCGGACTAAAGATCATTTTGAAATTATACCGGTCAGAAATATCGACAGAAGTGTACATATCACGAATATTGCGCAAAGAAAAAGTGGAGATATTCTTATTGCCACACAGGGGCAGGGACTTCTTGTAGCTAAAATTAAAGACCAAAAGATCATCTGTGAAAGAAATGATTCTATAAATCAAATCCTAAAATCCCTCTATTTAAACAAGATTATTGAAGATGCATACCGAAATGTATGGATTGGTGACAACTCCGGTAATATCTACAAATTAGTTGCCGGCAGCAATTCTATTGTAACATACAATCTGAAAAAAGGCAATACTACACCTATTATATCTGATATTTTTGAAGATGCTGATGGTACAATCTATGTTGCGACTCTTAACGAGGGCATTTACAAATTAGATAAATACGAAAATCGGTTTTATGTGCTCGAAAATAAAAGTAAAGATGCTAAGATTATTGCTAAGCAATTGTTCCTTAGCAACAATCAGTTGATCATTGCTACCGATGGCACCGGATGTAAAGAGATAAGCAAAAAGGATAATTCTATTCAGGAGTCTTCTTTTCTATCGACAAAAACACCCTTTGATCTTTCAAACAAAAAAATCCACCATATTTTCAGAGATAAGGACAATAATATCTGGTTGTCCATGTATCAAAAGGGTGTGCTTATGGTGTCTGAAAGCACTTTCGGATTCGAGTACTGGGGAGCAAACTCTTCCCGTAACAATATTATCGGATCAAACTGTATCATGTCAGTAACCAAAGACTCACAAGACAGATACTGGGTCGGCACAGACAATGATGGAGTTTACCAAGTAAATAAGACCGGGAAATCAAGTATTCACTTCAAAGCGAATAGCTCTGCCGGATATTTCCCCAACACCGTAATGTCTCTATTTGAAGATTCTAATAAAGATCTATGGGTTGGCTCTTTCTACGAAGGGTTGTATAAACTGGATCATCGTACCGGAAAGTCTGTAGAATTTGACATAACCCCCGAAAGTAAATCAACAAAATACGACAAAACCATCTCCTCCATAAAAGAAGACTCTTCCAAAGTTTTATGGATCGGAACGTCGTTTATGGGTGTACGCCGTATTGATCTGCGCACCGGTAAGATTATTACAAATAAAATTCATGGGGCACTATCCAATGAGTGGATCAACACATTATTGGTGGCAAAAAATCAGGATGTTTGGATTGGTTCGTCATGGGGACTGAATGTGTACAACCGGAAATCTAACGAGTACATTCGCTTTGATGAGTCGGAGTTAAAAAACAAATCCATTTTAGCTCTCGAAGAAGGTGTGCAAGGTGAAATCTGGATCGGAACAGACAAAGGTCTTTACTTGTACAAAGATGAGACGTTCAAACGTTTTTCCCAGAAAGATGGACTTGCATCTGATATGATCTCTGCCATCGTGAAGGATAAAACGGGCAATATCTGGATTACAACGCGCAGCGGTCTCTCTAAATTTGATAACGCAACACACGAGTTTATTAATTTCTATTCTGAAAATGGTATTCAGAATAACGAATTCAGTCGCGGTGCGATCTATTATGACAACAGCAACGACTTTATTATCACAGGAGGGATAGAAGGTATCACGCTCTTTAATCCATATCTGCTCAACTATAAGGTTGCCGATATAACTAAAGATAAAGTATGGATTACAGATTTCTATATTTCAAACAATAAGATTAGCCAAGAAACTAAATCCGGAGGAAAAGCGATTACAGACAGACCTGTAATCGATACCGAAGCATTTGAACTCAACCATCGGGACAATTCGTTTTCGGTGGAGCTCTCTATTTTCAAGTATTCGTACAATAAGGACACTAAGTATTATTATAAACTCGACAACTACGATGGAGAGTGGAAATATATCAATCCAGGAGACAATCCAAGGATTAATTATTCCAACCTAAATCCGGGGTCATATAAACTTAAAATAAAAGCAACAAATAAATATTCTACATCAGAAGAGAAAACGATAACCATTGTAGTCACTCCTCCGTGGTATCTTTCCTGGTGGGCAATTCTTTTGTGGATTGGAGCAGCAATTTCGGGCATCTGGTTAATTGCACGTTACTACATCAACAAGAGAAAGCAGGAAAACATAATTAATCAACTCATCCGCGAAGAGGAGTTGAGCGAAGCTAAACTACAGTATTTCACAAATGTTTCGCACGAAATCCGAACTCCGATTTCGCTGATCATTTCTCCTCTGGAAGAGATGATCAAGAAAAGCAATGACAACCAGCAATATCTTCAGACCATGTGGAGATGCTCTCAACGTATCCTCTCACTGGTAAATCAAATGCTCGATTTGCGTAAAATTGAAAAAAATCAGTTCTCGCTCAGCCGTTCAATAGTGAATATCAATACATTTATGGAAGATATTCTCAACTCATTCAGTTTCGAATCACAAGTAAAAAATATCCAGCTTTCATTAAGCAGCGAAACAAAAGATGATATAGAGGCGCTGATCGACCCATTTAATTTTGATAAAGTCATTTATAACATTCTGTCTAATGCCTTTAAATTTACTGAACAAGGGGGCGAAATACGTGTACATCTGAAATCAGATGATGAAAATTTCTATATCTCCTTTTCCGATAGTGGGTGTGGGATTTCAAGCGAAGACATAGACTCGATCTTTAATCGATTTTATCAATCTGATAAAGCCTCTCACAAAAACAGTGGTAGTGGTCTGGGATTATATTTGTCGAAAGAGTTAGTCGAACTACATGGAGGGAATATCTCTGTTTCAAACAGACAAGACCAAAACGGATGCATCTTTGAAATTAGGGTTCCATTGGGTATTAAACCGGGTGAAAAGAAAACAGGCAACAAAGAAATATACTCCGGTACTGAAATTTATCATAAAGTAATTAGCAAAAGCGAACCGAAAGAGATTCAACTCTGCGATCATCAAGAAGAAGAATCAAAAGCGAAAAAGAAAAAGCAAACCGTACTTATCATAGACGATCAGATGGAAATGAGGCAATATCTCAAAGAGATCCTATCCGCTCAATATTATGTTGTAGAGAGTAGCAATGGAAAAGATGGTTTTGATGTCGCACTCAAGATTCATCCCGATCTGATTATCAGCGATGTAATGATGCCGCATACTGACGGTGTAACACTTTGCAAAATGATCAAAGAGAATAATGTGATAAACGATATCCCTGTTATTCTTCTCTCTGCGTGCAATACAAAAGACTACGAGTTAAATGGATATCATTTTGGTGCAGATGCATATTTAAGTAAACCCTTTAATATTGACATCTTACAATCCCGGGTTCGAAATCTGATCGAAGCAAAAGAAAAATACAAATTAAAAATCACAAGTGAATCTCTGATTAAGGAGCGAATTTCTAAACCATTTTTATCCAATAACGATGAACTATTACTGGATAAAATTGTAAAATCCATAAATCAGAATATTTCTAACCCCGACTATAATATTGATCTATTGTGTTCGGATGTAGGAATAAGCCGTGTACATATCTACAGAAAGCTAAAAGAATTAACGAATCAGGCTCCTGCAGATTTCATAAAAAGTACGCGTTTAAAAATGGCACTTGAACTCGTACATGAGAACAAACACAATATTTCAGATATCGCTTATGCTGTCGGATTTAGTAGTGTTGCACATTTCTCGCGCTCATTCAAATCCTACTACGGTTACTCACCAAAACATTACATTGAGCAACATCTGAAAAAGAACGCATAGACTATGTGAAAGAACGAAATAAAAATAACGGTCGGAGCAAAAAAAGCTACTGATAATAATTACAATAAACAAGCATAACCTATCATATAATATAGAAAAACTATGGTTTTGCTATATTATATGATAGGTTATACAATTCAAATCAGAACGAAATGGCATAGCGGAAGAGAATCTGCCGCGGACGAATCTGCACAACCTGACTCACTTCTTTAAAGTCAGAAATATAGTTGCGATAATAATTTCGTGTATCAAACACATTGCTCAGCGTTACCCCAAACTCCTGCTTATTGTAAAGAAATGCCACTTGAATATCACTGAGTATAATCGCTTTTTTCATCTGCGATTCAGCAAAAAGAGAGTTCAGCGAACGAACCACCCATTTCTTATGAATATCAAAAGTCAGATCCAGCTTATGCCTGTGATTAAATGTCGTTGAAATATGATTTCGCTCCGGTTTTATCTGCCTCAGATCATTCCAGTAAGCCGAGAAGTTATACTCCATATTCAGCCATTTAAAAGGCTGTGCATACAATTCAGCCCCGATCCGATAAGTATGCCGGTTCATCTTTGTCAATACATCCGTCAAAACCCGCTGCTGCCCCATCTGATTATAACCCAAAGTCAGATACGAACGTAAGTTTATCCACGAGAAGCCTTTCATCAGTCGGGTTGATGCAGACAGCTGCCTCACACTGAAAGGCTCATTCACCTGATAAGAGGTCAGAACAATCCCCGTAAACTGATCGTAAAGCGTTGTCGATTGTCGGGTACGTGTTATTGCAACAGATGATTTCCAGAAAAAGGCTTTAATCGGATCGGAATAATCCAGACTTAGACGGGCGATATTATGATGATTCAATCCGTACGAAGCATGATTAGCCTGAACAGTCCTGTAGTCTTTCAACAGATAGTTGGGTAAGAGAGAAAACACATTAGTTCCCTCAGAGAGACGGTTAAACCCTCCGTTAATTTTCCATTTTGAAGATAAATCGTAGCTCAGATGCAAATTAGGTTCAAACAAGACATAATTTCTCAGTTCGCTATCTCCGGATTGTATCCGAACCTCCTCTTTCACTCCCAGCCAGGATGTTTTTGCCGACAAACGAAACTTAAATCCGCCATGCTCGTAATTTACTTTTGGCTCAACGAATAATTGCGACCGCAACAAACGAAAGTCATTACTCAATGAGTCGACAGGCAAAACAGCTCCAAATCCACCACCTGCCAGATCAGAAACAATATCATTATATTTCAACTGCCATCCCAGATTGTATGAAACGAAAAATCCCCCGATCGTATGTCCGTAAGAGGTAGAGAAGTCATTCATAAAGTCATTCACAACCACTCGCTGAACATCTGAACTCAGCGTATCCTGATCATTCTGAACCAATCTCAAACTTTGAGGCAATCTCGTCCATAAGGTATTATTCCGAAACTCCCACACCCGATTATTCAAATGTTTTATAAACGAAAAATCATTCTCAAATTTCCATTTATTCAAATCATAATACTCGTTGATTAACCTGTTTTGCTCGATCACCTCATCCTTCATATCATTCCAGTTTACGGCAAACGAAAGTTTATTCTTAACAAAATGAGCAGAACTGTTCTTTTCGTAAGTCAGATCAGTGTTTAGTTCGCTGCGCTTAAATCTGGAATCCGCAGATTCATACAGTAGTATATTGGATGAATCTGGAAGAAACCAAATTGTTTCGGTTTGATCTGTTCTTTCATTCTTACTATGGACGTAATTAATTTGGGTCCTGAGCGAAGTATTCCTGTCAAACTGATTCAGATTATTTACAGAGAGCATGTGCGTCTCCGAGAAGTTGCGGGCAGCCTCTGGTTTGTATCCCGAAAAAAAAGCTGGAAAAACCGATTCAGTTGTCTCCTTAGGTACATTTATCAAGTTATCAAGCAACACCTCATCCAGTTCACTTTCGATATCCACCCCCGTATTATCATTCTTATACAAGGCGATCATCTGCCGTTTCTTAGCAAACTGCATCCCCATCACCCGGTTTTTCCATAGCAAAGGACTAAAGCCAAGTCCCAGATCCAGATTAAACAACCATCGGCTTTTCGCTTCATCCGTCAGTTTCAGATTAAGCGCAGCCTGATCGGAATATACTTTATCTTTTAACGCCATTATGGGTTGGTGATTACGCAATATCTCGACCTCCTTCACGGCACTGACTGGTATATTCTTCGTTCCAAGCTGATATCTTTTATCTAATAGATTCAATCCCTCTACATAAAAACGATTAATTGGCTTTCCCTCAAACTTTATCGCTCCTGCATCACTGACTTCTATTCCCGGCATTTTCTTCAACACATCTCCGATAGAGCGGTCCTGAATCATTTTAAATCCACTGACCAAATAAGTTAATGTGTCACCGTCTTCTCTGATCCGCTCCGTTGTAACGCGCACTTCCCGCAATTTAAACACCTCGGGATTCATTTCAAACTTATGTTCAGTTTCGACATCCGAACTTTTCATCTGTATGCTTTTATATCCGATCATGCTCAACCTGATCCATACACCCTCATTATTACCCTTCAGATCAAATGATCCTTTATCATCGGAATAAGCATAATGAATGATTGTACTGTCGCTTCGCATCAGCACTACCGTCACATTCGACAACGATGCATTTGATTTTGCATCCCTGATGTGTCCGCGAATCACCTTTTGCGAATAACTTTTCACAAAGCCAAAAATGAACAACAAGAATAATATGTATAAGAATCGGTTTGTGTTTTGCATGCGATAAGGGCGGATTTACTGTATTAGAACTCAATTGGATTGTAAGAGCGCTCCTGAGTATCAGGGGAAACTTTCTTTATTTCAACACCATAAATCTGAGATAATGTTTTATCAGGATCAAGAAATACACTTCGGTCTAGTTTTAAATACTCAGACCTCGTTGTCTTTATTGACTTCTTTAAATCCTTTATCATAGGTTGATCAGATTCAACTATCCCAATGCACTTAAAGCCAAATTCATTTTTTTCATCATCTGCCTGTAGTATCAGGCCGGGTAGTCCCGATAGTTTCCACGGACCTTCGCTTATGGGTATTTCGGGTGTAAACCAGACAATCCAGTTTCTCCCACGAAAATGAGCTTTAGCCTTTTGACACTGAAACTCCAAAATAGTAGTTTTCTCATCCGGCATAATCTCCCATTCCGGAATTGAGAATACTTCTTCGTATTCAAATTTTTTACCGATATTTCCAGTAAAAGTTACCTTATTTTTACCCGGATAGCCTTTATAAACAACCGACTTATCAAGAGACCTTTCTTGTGCTCCCATCTTTTGCCTAACCTGTTCGAAAGTATAACCCAACTTAAACAAAGAGTCTCTGATCTGTAGAGCTCGTTGCTCCGAAGCTGAATAGAATTTGCTTATAGAGTCTCCTATCTCCAATATTTTATCATCCGATTTCTTTACTCCCGTATGAGGCTTATTCAATGCATAACTATTATAGGTTATCTTATACTTTGACCGGTCAATTACTTCTTGTGCAATCAGAGGAAAGCTAAGTAGAATAACGATAAAAGAGTAGATTGTTTTTGTTTTCATAAGCAATATCTTTGTGTCTTCAATAATCAGGAAATATTTAAAACTCAATCGGATTGTAAGAGCGTTCCTCTGTATCAGGGGTCACACTCTTAATCTGAACACCAGCAATTTGAGATAATGTTTCATCTGGTTTCAGATATAAATTTCTAAATAACTTCAGAAATTCCGTACGCGTTGTTTTAATTGTTTTCTTCTTATTATCTACAATTAAATCATATGGCGCTATCACATTTTTTATTCCTACACAAATAAAATTGTATTCATTTTTCTCATCATCAGCCTGTAGGATCAGACCAGGAAGTCCGCTAAGTTTCCATGGACCCTCACTTAAAGGGATTTCAGGAGCAAACCAAACAATCCAGTTCCGTCCACGGTAGTTGGCTTTCGCCTTTTGACATTTATATCCTAAAATTGTTTTGTGGTCATTCAGAATATTCCACTTTGCCATCGGAATATTATCTTCATAAACAAAGTCCTTAACTACGAGATCATATACAGTCATTTTATTATTGGATGGATAATTCTTATAAATATATGATTTGTCATAACTTCTTTTCATTCCTCCAATCATTCCTATGGATTGATCCGGAGAATAACCTTTCTTTTTAAGTGAGTCTCTTTTCTTTTGTATTTCATCCTCCCAAACGGAGTAAAACCGACTTACAGAATCACCTATCTGAAGCACTTTAATATCGTTAGCTTTTATACCTTTATGTGGCATAATAAGGCCTTTTGTCTCATAAATTACTTCATATCTGACCTTATCTGCTGATAACTGTGCATACAGTAGACTATTAAATATAAGAAAAAGAATTAAAATCGATGTTTTGTTCATAGTTTTCATTAATATTTAGTAAGAGGCCATATAGCCTCTTACAGATTTCACAGTCTAATTACCGCCACAATAAGTCCGATCTAATTCATCATAAATATAGGCAAGCTTATCAGGATTATCTAAATACTCGGTATCTACAACCTGTACAACCTTACCACATGAGGTAACCATAAAATGCGCATCCGCAAACACACCAACACTAACCAGCAGCATTCCTGCTAAAATCGTAGTACGTAACTTTTTCATAATAAATAGTTTTTATGAATTAATACTCACTGGCAAATAAAACTAGATAGATAGATAGATAGATAGATAGATAGATAGATAATATAGTTAATTATCTAAAAACAGGATAGTTAAATACAAGTCCAACTAATCACGACACCTCCTACTTCTCTGGTTATTAACTAAACAATCGTAACTATCACTCGAACAACCGATTCAAAAAATTAGCAGCTAATCCTTTTTTGGAAAGGTATAATCAAACAATTACTACGTTGATAATATTAAATAGAACAATTGCATCCTTTGTAAAATAGAATTGTTAAAACAAATGAGACTAAAGGAGTAAATAAAAAAATCCCGCTATAGTTCCTATTCTGAAACTATAGCGGGATGTATTATAGACAATTATTCAAAAAACTATCTTTTCTTTTTCTTGCTGCCACCACCGGTTAACAAGCGTTCAATATAATTCGGAGGAAGCATCGTGCGGGGTACTTTGGCTTCGAACCATTTGTTTAACGGAAGATCAAAACCAGTTCCGTTCATATAATTATAAAGCGAGATGCGGAGCCCTTCGCCGAATTTATCGTGATTACCTCCTGTCGGATCTTCAAACTGAAGGTCGTTGCGGGCAAAACCTTTGAATTCGGGTTCCGTAATACGAATATTAAATTTTTCGGGATTCAATCCCACAGGGCTGTGTGCCGTAAGAGCAAAGCGATGCCAGAATCCGGACTGGATCAGGCCCAGTTCAAACAACTGTCGCACCACTTCCAGCGAATCTATTGTCTCCTGCTCGGTCTGCGTAGGGAAACCATACATCAGATAAGCATGAACAAGAATGCCCGATTCGGTGAAGTTACGTGTTACAAGTGCGACCTGCTCAAGCGTAACTCCTTTATTAATCATCTTCAGAATTCGCTCCGATGCCACTTCCAGTCCACCCGAAACTGCTATACATCCGGCTTGTTTCATCAGGTCGCACAACTCCGCCGTAAAGCTTTTTTCGAAACGGACGTTACCCCACCAGACTACTTTCAGACGGCGGCTTAAAATCTCTTCACTGATTAGCTTCAACAAAGAAGGAGGTGCTGCTTCATCCACAAAATGAAAACCTATCTCGCCTGTCTGATCTATGATTTGTTCCATTCGGTCAACAATCAACTTTGCATCCGATGGCGAATAACGACCAATGTAATCCAGCGAGCCATCGCAGAAACTACATTTTCCCCAGTAACAACCGTGAGCCAGTGTCAGTTTATTCCACCTGCCATCGCTCCACAGCTTGTGCATGGGATTAAGACGTTCAATAACCGATATATATTTGTCCAGCAACAAATCAGCATAATCAG
>JBOFXU010000264.1:0-10148 GCA_051654305.1 Bacteroidales bacterium
CCCGATTCGAGCAGTTCCTCCGTAATCGCTATTAACGGCCAGAAACATTCCTTCTACAATCGGTTCATAATGTCTCGGATCAATCATTGTATTTCTCCGGTTAGTGTATGTCGTGTCTTGAGGTTCTCCTCCAATCTTCTTGACTACGTGAGGCGTATAAAAATGTCCCCGATTGGCGATTGTTGCGGAAAGGTTGCAAATCTGCAAAGGTGTTGCCAGGATTTCACCCTGTCCGATGGATATGGAGATAATTGTATTCGCTCTCCATCCTCTTTTCCCATAGATTTTATCGTAGAAATTGCTGTTAGGGATGAGTCCGCGGTATTCACTTGGCAGGTCTATTCCCAGTTTGTATCCAAATCCCATCGATACCATGTAATCCCGCCACTTATTCATGGCGTCCTGAATAGTAGGATGTGCAGTTCGGTTTTCCAGCATAGCTTTCAGTCCGAAACAATAATAGGCATTACATGAGTTTTGAATGGATGCCGCTAAGGCGAGTGGAGAACCGTGGGGGTGACACCCCAGTTTTTTACTTCCGTAGTAGTAACCACCGTGACAAGGGTAGGCCGTCGAAGGGACGATGGTGTTTTCTTGCAAGAAGGTTAATCCCTGAGCTGTCTTGAACGTAGATCCTGGTGGATAGGCAGCCATAAGCGGACGGTCAAAAAGCGGACGGTCCTCATCCTTCTGCAAAGCGACCAGATTCGCACCTCTTTGTCGGCCAACCATAATTGACGGGTCAAAAGAGGGGGCTGAAATCATAGCCAGAATTTCTCCGGTCGATGGTTCAATAGCCACAATACTACCCAGCTTGTTGCTCATCAGCAGTTCGCCATATTTTTGCAATTCAAGATCAATAGAGAGTGTCAGGTCTTTACCAGATACAGGAGGGACATCTAAGGCGCCATTTTCATACCTTCCCTTAATTCGCCCGTGAGCATCACGCAATAATATCTCTATCCCCTTCTCTCCGCGAAGCTGATTTTCATATGAGCGCTCAATTCCAGATCTCCCGGAGTAGTCTCCGGAGCTATAATACGGGTCAGCTTCGAGGTCTTTTTGATTTACCTCTCCTAAGCTACCGAAAAGGTGAGCCGATGTATTGTGTGCGTATTGTCTGAGGGTTCTGCTTTGAATGTAGAACCCAGGAAATCGGTAGAGTTTTTCTTGTAGTATTCCGTACTCCTCTGCAGAGAGCTGACTCATGA
The DNA here is from genome assembly GCA_051654305.1 of Bacteroidales bacterium. GTDB lineage: Bacteria > Bacteroidota > Bacteroidia > Bacteroidales > UBA7332 > UBA7332. Next base: position 1,212 of record JBOFXU010000264.1, read on the forward strand.
AAACCTGAGGCGTATAAGCAGAGTATCCGGGATTTAGTTTTCTGTTTTTTAATCTGGTCATGCGGGCATTAAACTGCTCTTTGGTTATTCTTAGGGTGTTGCAGAAATCCAGCGTGTCCAGATCCCGTATTTCTCTAAAAACAAGCATGATGTCATATGCTGGCTGATTGTAGACCATGAGTTCCCCGTTTCGGTCATACATAAGACCACGCGAAGGATAGATTGTTTTCTTCAAAAATGCATTACTATCAGCGTATGCCTTATAGTCTTTTTCAATAATTTGCAAATAGAACAAACGAGCAATAAATACCAGAGCGAGGAGTAAGACTCCTCCGGCAATTACCCAGCGTCTGTTTTCCAGGTCATATCTGTTGTTCATCTCTTCATCAAATTAAATACTTCGATCAATGCAATTAGAAATAACGTGAGTAAACTTCCTGAAAGGATACGTATAAACAGGAATGGCAGGTTGTCAAACGAGAAGAACTGAGCGAGGTTTAGTGCAAAATGGTGAGCCAGGACCATAAGTGTGGCATACCTTAGAAATGAACCCACTCCGAACGTCTTGAATGAAGGAACCTGATATTCATCATCACGGGATCCGAACAGGTTAAGCAGATATGGGCGCAAGAACATGATAAATGTACAGGCTGTCATATTCATGCCAAGCGTATTCGTAAAAAGATCCAGACAAAATCCCATTATTATTCCGATGCTCAATTGCACATTGGGCGATAAATCCTTGGGAAGAATCATCAGGAAGTAAACATATAAAAAGGGAGTTGCCCACCCCAGAAAGTAGAGATTGTTGAGAATCAATACTTGCAGAAGAAGGTAAAAAAAGAATCCCAGTATGTATTTAAAGTAAGCTGCTGACATATATTATTTTGTATCGGCTGTTTCTTCTAATTTTCTTCGCTCTAAATCAAAGTTATTCTTAATCACTCGAACATCCCTAAGCCGGTAGAAATCGGTAGAGAGATTGATTTTGAGCCGGTAGAAATTATCATTTGATTGTTTTTCGCCTGTGGCAATTCTTCCAACCATAATACCTTCCGGAAAGACGGTTGAAAATCCACTGGTAACGATTGTGTCTCCTTCTTTATAGATCACGTGACGGGGTAACTCTTCCAATAATACCTGTTCGCCTGTAAGACCATCCCAGGTAAGAGACCCGAAAAATTCTGAGTTTTTTATTTTTCCACTCAGACGAAGTTTCGTGTTAAGTAATGAAATTACCACGCTATAGTGGTTGGAAACTGCCGAAACAATCCCCACAATTCCATTGTGGTCAACGACTCCCATATCTTTGCGAATGCCATCTTCGCTTCCTCGGTTGATCGTGATGTAGTTCTGCAATTGATTCACACTGTTGTTTACTACTTGTGCCGGTATAAAGTCGTATTTCACTCTTAGGAGTGTATCGGCAAAAGTAGTATCCATTAAAGCGCTTTTGTACGCTTTCAGCTGATCTTCCAGTTCCAGAACTTTTTTCTCAAGTACTGCATTCTCGAAAGAAAGAGCTTCATTCACATGTCCAAGATCGAAATAGGACGTAAAGTTTCCGGATAGGGCAAGAGTAGTGCCAACGATCTGATTACTTGTGTTAAAGTAATAGCTACGCTGGTACGCATTGGATTTGAATAAGAATGTCAGGCTAATGATTAAGTATAAAAGAAACAAAAACCAAGAGCTGTGTTTTAGCAAAAAATTGATTAGATTTTGCATAATTGTACCTGTCGGATATATACAACATACACGTTCAGGCGAAATTTGCCTGAACGTGCATGTATATTATTTTGAAATTTGTAGCCTAATAACCACTCAGGTTTATCGGATAAGGAATGAGAAACGGTCGATGTTTTTCAATGCAACACCTGTTCCTTTTGCTACGGCATGAAGTGGATCCTCAGCAATGTGGAAATTAATGTTGATTTTGTCACTCAAACGTTTGTCCAGTCCTCTCAACAAGGCACCACCTCCGGCTAACCAGATTCCGTTTTTCACGATATCTGCATAAAGTTCAGGAGGTGTTTGTTCAAGAGCAGCCAGAACCGCAGCTTCGATTTTTGCAATTGATTTGTCAATCGAGTGTGCAACTTCCTGGTAAGATACTGGAACCTCAATCGGAAGTGCAGTCATACGGTTTGGTCCTCTGACAACGAAATCTTCCGGTGGATTTTCAAGTTCAGTAAGGGCAGAGCCTACATTGATCTTGATTTGTTCCGCAGTCCATTCACCTACCTTGATATTGTGCTGGCGACTCATATACTCTTGGATGTCAGCCGTGAGGTCATCTCCGGCGATGCGGATTGAACGGTTGGTAACGATACCACCGAGTGAAATTACGGCAATTTCCGTAGATCCACCTCCTATATCCACCACCATGTGTCCTTCGGGAGCTTCAACATCAAGTCCGATACCTATAGCAGCAGCCATTGGTTCGTAAATCATATATACATCTCTACCTCCGGCGTGTTCCGAGGAGTCACGTACCGCACGAATTTCCACCTCAGTACTCCCCGACGGGATGCAAACCACCATACGTAAAGAAGGAGTAAAGAGTCTGTTTTTAGGCAAAGCCATCTTGATCATTCCGCGGATCATTTGCTCTGCAGCATAGAAGTCCGCAATCACACCATCGCGCAATGGTCTGATGGTACGAATGTTTTCGTGTGTTTTGCCATGCATCTGGCGAGCTCTTTCTCCAACTGCTAACAACTTGTCAGTTCTGCGGTCAAGAGCAACAACTGAAGGTTCGTCCACCACGATTTTACCATTCTGGATAATAATCGTATTGGCTGTACCCAAGTCAATTGCTATTTCTTGTGTAAAAGAGAATATTCCCATTATTAGTTGCAAATAATTAAAAGCTTTGAGGTCTTCTGTAAAGGAGACAATAAAGCCGGATTAATGTTTAAAGTGTCTGAAGCCTGTCATCACCATTGCCATTTCGTTTTCGTTGCAATAGTCAATCGAGTCTTGATCTTTAATAGAGCCACCTGGTTGAATAACAGCTGTCACACCGGCATTGTGAGCAATTTCTACACAATCCGCAAATGGGAAGAAGGCGTCTGAAGCCATTACAGAATTCTGAAGATCAAAATCAAATGATTTTGCCTTTTCAATTGCATGTCTAAGCGCATCCACACGTGAGGTCTGACCTACACCACTCGAAACCATCTGTTTGTTTTTAGCCAAAACGATAGCGTTCGATTTGCTGTGTTTAACGATTTTGTTTGCAAACAAAAGGTCTTCAATCTCTTCCGTATTTACCCCTTTGTTAGTAACCACTTTCAAATCTTCAGGTTTTTCTACTTTAAGATCTTTGTCCTGGAGCAGAACTCCGTTTAACAAAGACCGGAACTGAATGGCAGGAGTTTTCCCTTGTTTCTGAACCAGAATAATTCTGTTCTTCTTTTTCGTAAGAATCTCAAGCGCATCCATATCATAGTCGGGAGCGATAATCACTTCGAAGAAAAGTTTGTTGATTTCTTCAGCAGTAGCTTTATCAACGATTCCGTTTGTAATCAGAATTCCTCCGAAAGCAGAAATCGGATCTCCTGCTAAAGCATCTTTCCAAGCCTCAAGCATTGTCGGTCTTGAAGCTAATCCACAAGCATTGTTGTGTTTCAGGATCGCGAAAGTCAATTCTTCAAACTCCGAGATCAGAGATACCGCAGCATCAATATCGAGGAGATTGTTGTAAGAGATCTCTTTTCCCTGAAGCTGTTCGAACATTTCGTTGAAGTTTCCGTAGAAAGTACCTTTCTGGTGCGGATTTTCGCCATAACGTAATGTCTTAGCATTGTTTGATGCACATCTGAACGATGAACCAACACCTTCGTCAAAATAGTTGAAGATGGCAGAGTCATAGCCTGATGAAACCGCAAATGCTTCTTTAGCAAACCAACGACGATCTTCTAATGAAGATGTAGCTCCTTTTTCTTCCAACATGTCAAAGAGTGGAGTGTATTGCGCCTGTGAAGCAACAATAACTACGTCTTTGAAGTTTTTGGCTGCGGCGCGGATCAGAGAGATACCACCGATATCGATTTTTTCGATAATTGCTTTTTCTTCTGCTCCTGAAGCTACAGTTTGTTCAAAAGGATAAAGATCAACAATAACCAGGTCAATTTCTGGAATCTCATATTCTGAGATCTGTGCTAAATCACCTTCCAACTCACGACGGCAAAGGATGCCTCCGAATACTTTCGGATGAAGTGTTTTTACTCTTCCGCCCAGAATTGAAGGGTAACCGGTCAAATCTTCCACTGCTTTACAAGGTAGTCCTAAAGATTCGATAAAATCTTGTGTTCCACCTGTAGAAACAAATTCAACTCCCTCTTTGTGCAATTTTAATAGAATTGCATCAAGACCTTCTTTGTGAAAAACCGAAACTAACGCTGTTTTAATTTGTTTGATACCCGACATAGAAAAATTTTTTTACAATATTTCCTTTGCAAAATTAAGAAAACTATTTGTTTAATACACAATCATATAAAGCATAATGGAGAGCAAATAGCAAAATTTCACTATTCACTCTCCATTATCTTAAGTTTACTTGATATTTAATTTCTTTTTTAATGATTTCGGCAGTGCATCTTTGTGCAATACGATACTCATCGTTTTATAGCGTACAAAGGCGTCCGAAGCGTACCAAGTACCTTCGTATTTGTTGTTTGTACCCCATGAATTTTTTACCATATAGTATTTATTCCCTTTTTGATCTTTGGCAATACCATAGATTTGCATTCCGTGATCATCTGTTGTTTCGTAGTTGTCGTATGCTTTTTGGCGCATCTCCTGTGTAATTGTTGCTTCAACTCCCGGAGATTCAATTGCTTTTGCAATTTCAGCGTCTTTGTCTTTCTGGCTTAGACCTAACCAACGAGCCTGGTCAGAACCATTCAGATCGCCTGCGATAATATTCGGAACTACAGCAATCCCATTGCGTGTAAATCCTTTCTCACTAACGTCAGATGCCCATGCTACAGTGTAGCCGTCCATGATTGCACCTTCTAACACTTCCATCATTTCGTTCATCGGAACATTGTATGATGTACTGTTTCTCCAGTTGTCAGGAATTTCTATTGCAAATTGAGAGTAGAACGGATGGTGTGTGTAAGACGTGATGCTCACGTAGTCGTCAGCATTCAGGCCAAGCTCTTTTGCATAGCTTTGAGGAGTATATTCTTTTCCGTCTTTCTGGAATTTTTCAGGATTAGCTCCCAGGTAAGCATCCAAAATACCTGTAAAGCCTTTTTTCCAGACAGGAGTAAGTGTTTTTTGCTTAATTACCGTGTTTACGTACGATGACGTTAGTGCATCCAGTTCATTATGAACGTGCATATTCTCACCGTAGTTAAGTCCGTTCATTACCTCTTCAGGAACGATACCATAATATTTAACAGCCTGCAAAACATCATCGAAAGATCCACCAGGACCAAAGTTTGCAGTTCCGTGTCTTCTTACAAAATTATCAGCTTTATCGCTCCAGTTATGATATACGATAAACATTTCAGAAAGGTCTGTTTCAGGTTTGCCCATACGGATCAATTCAGACTCGAGGAAACTTAGTCCTGAGAATGACCAGCAAGTACTTGAGCGGTTCTGATTTTTTACAGAGGTGATTTTATTCTCTTTTACAGTAGAGAATTGAAATCCTGATGTATCTTGTGTCGCTTGCGCTGATACGCTTAGAGCTGCACCAAGCAACAAAGCGGAAAGAGTAATTTTTTTCATAATTTGTGTGCTGATTAGATAATAGATTAGCCTTAGATTGCAAAGAAAACGCATTATGGGCAGGAATAAAAAAGTTTATGCACTTTTTTTACTCCTGCCCATAGATTATTTAAAAAAAATCGGAATCAGAATATCAATTGTTGTAAGAAGTATGCAGCTGCACCAGCCAAATAACCAAGAGCTGCAATACCAGATATTTTTTTCAGATACCATCCAAAGCTAATCTTCTCAAGTCCCATCACTACCACACCAGCTGCAGATCCGATAATCAGAATACTACCACCTACACCTGCGCAATAAGTAAGGAATTGCCAGAATATACCATCCTGAACAAAGTTAGCCATATATGCAGGGTCGGCACTTGCTGCAATCGATACATCAGTTGCAATCGGATACATGCCTATCGCTCCTGCTACAAGAGGGACGTTATCAACAATAGAAGAAAGGAAACCGATCAGGATATTTACGAGATACACGTCGTGAATTTTCTCATCGAGAAACATAGCAACTGATTCCAGTATGCCAGCCGACTGAAGCGCAGCTACCGCAAGAAGGATTCCAAGGAAAAAGAGTAGTGTCGATCCGTCCAGTTTTTTGATTACTGAAGAAACACGCATTTTTACAGATTCATGCATATCATCTTTCTTTGCATACATGATCTCAGTGTACACCCATATAAATGAAAGAGATAACAAAACACCCATAAATGGAGGGATATGCAACACGGTTTTAAATACAGGAACGAATAATAATCCAAGTACACCCAGAATCAGAATAGATACACGTTCTTTTTTAGAAACCAGCGACAAGAAAGTCTCATCATTAACCTCTTCGTTAGAGCTGTTATCTAAGTCTCCTTTCATTCTTCTTGAAAGAATCAATAGCGGTATGAGTACAGACACTAAAGATGGGATTAACAGATTCTCGAATAGAACATTAGTAGTAACATTCCCTTTCACCCAAAGCATAATTGTGGTTACGTCTCCAATAGGAGACCAAGCTCCACCACTGTTTGCTGCAATAATGATCAGACCTGCAAAGATCCAGCGATCATTCTGATTTGCAATAATTTTTCGAATCAGCATGGTCATTACGATTGCTGTTGTCAGATTGTCCAAAACGGCTGACATAAAGAAGGTAATGATGGTGATTAACCAGAGCAATGTGCCTTTGTTGCGAGTTTTGATTCGATTGGTGATAATGGCAAATCCCCCGTGAACGTCTACCAACTCAACAATAGTCATTGCACCTACGAGAAACACGAGGATCTCACACACTTCTCCCAGATGTTCAATGATTTGATAATTGAGGATAAACTTAACGCATTGTTCCCACAACGACGCATTAGCTAACTCTTGGTGCATTTGTACATAGTTTGCCAGTTCAGCGGCACTTACACTTGGTACAATTTGTGTGGCTGCTGCAATATACAAAATCCAGAGCAGCATGCCGGTTAATAGTGCTGAAGCAGCCTTGTCTACACGAATCGGATGCTCCATGGCTATACAAGTATAGCCCAACAGAAAGAGAATAATCATTCCTGTAATCATACTCACAATAAAATTAAATTAAAGAATTTAGGTATTCCATACATAGAAACATCCCTGCTTCGAACAGATACCCTAACAGTGCATATAGTGTAAAAACTTACTATTTCTTATTTATTACTTTCAGTATTCAATTACTGAAAATCTTGTTTTTTGTGTAGTACCAGATGATAATAGAGTCTCTATCGCAGGTGGTAGATTCGTTAAATCCAGAACAAAGGAACGAATAAAATTTCGATAAGCCCTATAAATAAAAAGAATGTCCTATTCCTTTAGTTTATAGGTTCTTCCCGATCAGAGCCTTTAGCTCATTGATCTTATAGGAAGATGTATACCAACAAAAGGAACAATGGCCCTTTTGTATATTCTGAGTTCTCATTTGGAGTCTGTTAAAAATTACAAGCCAGGATCTTGATGATCTAAATAGCTATCATGTTTATGTCCCTTATTAGAACTCTCAGTTTTGCAAATCGGGCGCAAATGTATAGATTAATATTATTTGGCAAAGAGAAGTAGGTAGAAAATTTGTATAAAAATAGCCTAACATGATTTTTATCTGTTAGGCTAATTATTTTTTTTCTGTCAGGCTATTGTGTCGGTTAGTAGTGTTCTCCGTTTCCGTAGTAGTGTCTTTCTTCTACATAGGTAAAGTAGAGTTCACTTTCTGAGTATCCGGCCTCGCAAAGGGCAGAGTGGACTACTTCAGCTACATTGTCTTCCACTGTATCCGGGCGTTTAAAAGCTATAACCTCTACTAAGGGATAGCTATTAAATCCTTTTCCCTGAAAAAGAAAGGTCGAATGAATGACTTCAATCGTAATGTAGTCCGCAGGAACAGCGTAAATTTCGCACAATTGTTCGTGCATTTTAGTACTAACCCGGGATAGCTTTTGTACATCCGTACCATGAAATCTTAGTGTAGGCATAGTAGTTTGTTTTTTATTTGATAAATACAGTTTAATAGCTTGTTGTTTTACCGGACGAAATTATAAAATCTTTATCAGTGTTAGGGTGATATGGGATCAATTACCGTAGCTTTATTGGGGTAATAACAGCTTCTCTGCAAATAATTTAAAAATTCCTATCCTCTATATCCGAAATATCATTTAAAACCAGTATATTTGCACGCAACTAATTTTAAACATATTTCTTCTATGTCATTTGTTGCAGAAAAAGTAGTTATGGACGGTCTAACTTTTGACGATGTCCTATTAATTCCTTCCTATTCAGAGGTCCTTCCTCGTAATGTTGATTTATCAACAAACTTCACGCGAAACATCCGTATGAACATCCCTTTTGTGTCAGCTGCCATGGATACGGTAACTGAGGCAAAATTAGCTATTGCTATTGCTCGCGAAGGGGGAATCGGTGTAATCCACAAAAACATGTCTATCGATGAGCAAGCTCGCCAGGTTAAAATGGTAAAGCGTGCCGAGAATGGTATGATCTACGATCCGGTTACGATTCTTAGTACTGCTACAGTAGCTGATGCTTTGAAAATTATGGCAGAATACAAGATTGGTGGAATCCCGGTTGTTGATGAAAATAAGAAGTTGGTGGGTATTGTAACAAACCGTGACCTTCGTTTTGAGAAAAACTTCTCGAAACTGGTAGCGGAAGTAATGACAGGCAAAGAGCACCTGAT
>JBOFXU010000265.1:0-1898 GCA_051654305.1 Bacteroidales bacterium
ATCACCTCGTTGATGCGAAGATAAATAGCCTGCTGTGCAGATAAACTACAAGAGAAAAGCAGCGAGAGTGCGGCTAATTTTAAGCCTTTACTAATTCTGTTTCTCATTGTATCAAAGATTAAAGTGGCAAGTTGTCATGTTTCTTAGCCGGATTCACCAATTTTTTTGTTTGGAGTTGCTGCAAAGCACGAATAATACGGAAGCGTGTGTTACGTGGCTCAATCACATCATCAATGTAGCCATATTTAGCTGCATTGTAAGGATTAGCAAATGCTTCTTTGTATTCTTCTTCCTTGATAGCTGCCATTTCAGCTGGATTCTCTGCACTATTCACCTCTTTCGAGAAGATGATTTCAACAGCACCAGAAGGTCCCATTACTGCGATTTCAGCCGTTGGCCATGCGTAGTTCATATCGCCACGAAGGTGTTTTGAACTCATCACACAGTAAGCTCCACCGTAAGATTTACGCAATGTAACGGTTACTTTCGGCACTGTAGCCTCTCCGTAAGCGTAAAGAAGTTTTGCTCCGTGAAGGATTACACCGCCATACTCCTGACCTGTACCCGGAAGGAATCCCGGAACGTCAACCAATGTAACGATAGGAATATTAAAGGCGTCACAGAAACGAACAAAACGAGCTGCTTTTCTGGAAGCGTTAATATCCAATACTCCTGCCATCACCTTTGGCTGGTTGGCAACAATACCAACAGACTGGCCATTGAAGCGGGCAAATCCGACGATAATGTTTTGTGCATAGTCGCGGTGAACTTCGAGGAACTCTCCATTATCGATAATAGCACCGATTACCTGGTACATATCGTACGGTCTGTTCGGGTTATCAGGGATGATGTCGTTCAATCCATCTTCGAGACGATCGATAGGATCATTTGTTTCATGGAGCGGAGCCTCTTCGAGGTTGTTTTGCGGAAGGAATCCGATCAGTTTGCGGATCAGTTTAAGCCCTTCTTCTTCAGTGTCAACCGCAAAGTGAGCTACACCAGATTTCGTTGAGTGGATACTTGCGCCACCTAACTGCTCTTGCGTTACGTCTTCGCCAGTAACTGTTTTCACAACTTTTGGCCCGGTAAGGAACATGTAGCTTGTACCTTTCGTCATGATATTAAAGTCGGTCAGTGCCGGAGAGTAAACTGCTCCACCCGCACAAGGGCCGAAAATACCAGAGATTTGAGGTACAACACCCGAGGCAAGGATGTTGCGCTGGAAGATTTCAGTGTAACCTGCCAATGCATTCACCCCCTCCTGGATGCGTGCTCCTCCTGAGTCATTAATACCGATCACCGGTGCTCCCATCTTCATTGCCTGATCCATTACTTTACAGATCTTTTGAGCAAATGCTTCGGAAAGGGAACCGCCGAATACGGTGAAATCTTGAGCATAAATATATACGAGGCGGCCTTCGATTGTTCCATAACCTGTCACAATACCGTCGCCCAGATAACTTTCATTTTCGATACCGAAGTTGACACAACGGTGAGTTACAAACATGTCAAACTCTTCGAAACTACCTTCGTCCAGCAACATAGCGATACGTTCGCGTGCTGTATACTTACCTTTTTTGTGTTGGGATTCAATTCTTTTTTGTCCCCCTCCCAAACGAGCTTCTTCTCTCTTTTTAATAAGCTCTTTTACCTTCTCAAGTTGATGACTCATTACGATTAGATTTATGAGGTTTGTGTTTTTTATTTAGTAGGATCTTCGCAAAGTTCTGTCAGAACTCCCATGGTAGATTTAGGATGTAAAAATGCAATATTTAAGCCTTCAGCACCTTTACGCGGAGCTTTATCGATTAATTGAACTCCATTTTCAGCACATTCTGCCAAATCAGCAACAAGATTTCCTGAAGCAAATGCTACGTGATGTACACCTTCTCCTTTTT
>JBOFXU010000266.1:0-3465 GCA_051654305.1 Bacteroidales bacterium
GTTTAAAAGCTATACTACTTACTTGAAAATATGTTATAACCAAGATCGAAAGATATTTAGGTGGTTATAGTGTTGGGGTTCCACCTCTTTCCATTCCGAACAGAGAAGTTAAGCCCAACAACGCCGATGGTACTGCGTACAGTGGGAGAGTAGGTTGCCGCCGTCTTTAGAAAGCCCTTCAGCTAAATAGCTGAGGGGCTTTTGTCGTTTTAGTGTATATACATAGTCTGGTTTAGAAATACTTTATCTTTTCATAAAACAATAAGAAATTCATATTTTACAGCCAGATCAAGTTTCTCTAAAAAGGTGCTTTTTGTAGTACAGGCTGCAGTTCAGACCTCTCAATCGGTCAAGAATGTATTATTGATAATAGCTGTTGGCAAAATGAAAAGTAGGTATTTATGATGATATAGAATGGATATAGGTACTTGTACTGAATACTTTTTATGAAATAGAGTGAGGAGTGCTCTACGTTGCAATTTTTAGAGGAGGAGTAAGGTAGCCAGGATTGAGAGGGTAGAGATGCTTTAAAATGATTTGTGGAGCATATAGGTTTATATATACAGTAAATAACCTGTGTATATCTAAGTATGGCTCTTGAACAATAGTTGTTGGTGAGTGCTGCTAAGGCGAAAATTCTGCTATGATATCTCAATGAAACGAGGTGTGTTTATTTCGTGTAGAGCTTCCATCACGTTAAATTCAAATATTTTACTCGATAAAAACAGCGAAATATTTAGGAGCGAAGGATTTTATTTATTACTTTTGCGCGAACATTAAGATATAAGGCTTTGGGAAAGTTTCAAGCATATAATATTCAGTTAAACACTCTGCCACTAGGATCTCATAAGTATGAGTTTGTTTTAGACAATGTTTTTTTTAAAAACATTGATGCAGAGGATGTACAAAAGGGTAACCTTAATGTTGAATTGATCGTTACACGAAATTCTTCGAATTTCGAGTTGAACTTCAAAATCAACGGGGTTGTACAAGTTCCTTGCAACCGTTGTTTAGACGATATGGACCTGGAAATATCCGTAAAGGATAAATTATTTGTGAAGTTCGGCAAAGAATATGCAGAAGAAGGCGATAACATAGTCATTGTACCTGAAGTTGAAGGTGCCATTAACGTTGCTTGGTTCTTGTATGAATTTATTGCCGTTGCGGTACCGATTAAACATGTCCATCCGGCAGGAAAGTGTAATAAGATGATGACTTCTAAATTAAGAAGACATATCACACGGACAGCGGATGAAGAGGTAGAAGATGACGATTACAATGAGTTTGAAGAAGATGTAGAATCTTCAAACGAAGTAATCGAAACAGACCCGAGATGGGACGAATTGAAAAAATTAATAGAATAATCAACTAAAAGTTATAAGAAAATGGCACATCCTAAACGTAAACAATCAAAGACAAGAACAGCTAAAAGAAGAACTCATTATAAAGCTGTAGCTCCTACTATGGCTGTTTGTCCTAACTGTGGCGCATGGCACATCTATCACACTGTATGTGGAGAGTGTGGCTATTACAGAGGAAAATTAGCTATCGAAAAAGAAGCTGCTGTTTAAAATATTTGTGAATACAAATTTTAACAAGCGAAAAATAGAATAATGCCCTAAAAAGTAATACTTTTAGGGCGTTTTTTTTAGATTAGCTTACAAGAGAGAGTGTTAGTCTCTTTCTACTATACGATTGTTATGAAAAAATTTAATGCTGCAATTACAGGGGTTGGTTCTTATGTTCCCGATTATATCTTAACTAATGAAGAGATAGCTACCATGGTCGACACATCCGATGAGTGGATCATGACTCGTATCGGAGTGAAAGAACGCCGAATCTTAAAAGAAGAAGGTGCTGGAACATCAATATTAGCTGCAGGTGCCATCCAGAATTTATTAGAGAAAACCGGAATTAAGCCAGAAGAAATTGATCTTATTATTTGTGCAACATCAACACCAGATCACAGATTTCCATCGACAGCATCTATTGCTGCTGAAAAGTGTGGAATAAAGAATGCATTTTCATTCGATTTATCTGCCGCATGCTGTGGATTTCTATATGGAATGGATGTTGTTGCAGGTATGGTCCGTTCGGGCATGTACAAAAAAGTTATTCTTGTAGGTGCTGAAAAGATGTCTTCAATGACAGATTATACGGATAGATCTACTTGTCCGATTTTCGGAGATGCAGGAGCTGCAGTTCTTTTTGAACCAACTGAGGAAGATTTAGGTTATATAGATGCATCGTTACATACGGATGGAATCGGATATCCTCACCTTGTAATGAAAGCAGGTGGTTCCGTTTTGCCTGCGTCCCATGAAACTGTAGATCAAAAATTACATTATATCTATCAGGAAGGACAGGTTGTTTTTAAATATGCTGTTTCGAAGATGGCAGATGCTTCCGCTGAAATTATGGAGCGTAACCATTTAACAAAAGATGATATTGCATGGTTTGTGCCTCACCAGGCAAATATGCGAATCATTGATGCTGCAGCGAAAAGAATGGGCTTGTCAAAAGATAAAGTAATGCTTAATATTGAACACTACGGAAACACGAGTGCGGCAACATTGCCATTGTGTCTTGCCGAGTGGGAGCCACGTTTGAAGAAAGGAGATAATATTGTATTTGCTGCTTTCGGAGCCGGATTTACATGGGGTGCTTCATATTTGAAGTGGGCTTATGACGGCAAAAAATAAGAATACATACATAAAATAAACGCAAGACACAAAGAGCAGTGGCCATCGTCTCTGTTGTTTGTGTCTTCATTTTTAAATATAACTAATATGCATAAAGCAGGTTTTGTTAATATCGTAGGCAATCCTAATGTAGGTAAATCTACGTTGATGAACTCTCTTGTCGGAGAGCGCATTTCTATTATCACTTCCAAAGCACAAACTACACGTCATCGTATCATGGGAATCGTGAATACGGAGGATATGCAGATTGTTTATTCGGATACCCCCGGTGTACTGAAGCCTAATTATAAGCTCCAGGAAACGATGTTGAATTTTTCCGAGTCAGCTTTGGTTGATGCGGATGTGCTTCTTTATGTGACGGATGTGGTTGAAAAGTTCGATAAACATCAAGAGTTTCTGACAAAAGTTCAGAAGATGTCGATTCCAGTTCTTCTGGTGATCAATAAAATCGATCTGACAGATCAGTCAGGACTCGAGAAACTTGTTGAGCAGTGGCGTGAAGTGTTACCTAATGCAGAAATTATTCCATTGTCTGCTAAAGAAAACTTCAACGTTGAATATCTTTTACGTCGTATCAAAGAGTTGATGCCAGAATCTCCTCCTTTCTTCGATAAAGATGCACTTACAGATAAACCAGCCCGCTTTTTTGTGACTGAGATCGTGCGTGAGAAAATCCTTCAGATTTATGATAAGGAGATTCCTTATGCCGTAGAAGTAGGCGTAGAGCAATTCAAAGAATCAGATGCCCGTATTGATATAATGG
>JBOFXU010000267.1:0-9471 GCA_051654305.1 Bacteroidales bacterium
CAGGAGTGAACGACCATGTCATCAGCGTAAAAACCAGCCGTTTAAAATCATGGCTCGGAAAATTCTATTTCTATTTTGAGCGCTTTCAGATTTTTCGGCACAATGGCTTTGACAGAAAGAATCTTTTTGCAGTATCCACCGCAAACTGCGGTTTTTCGATCTGCAATCTAAAAGAAGTTCAAAAAGCAGATATTATCCATCTTCACTGGATCAACCAAGGCTTTATTTCTGTTTCTGAGATACGCAAACTGGCAAAGATGGGTAAAAAAATTGTATGGACTATGCACGATATGTGGCCAGTGACAGGAATCTGCCACCATGCCCGCGATTGTAATAACTATACAAAAGGGTGTTCTGCCTGTCCTTTCCTGAACTCTAAAAAACAAGATTTATCAACAGCAGTTTACAACGAAAAGATCGATGCCTATTCCATAGCAAATCCGGTTTTTATCGGCTGTAGTAACTGGTTGAAGGAGTTAGCCCAAAAAAGCTTACTCTCCGCAACAGGAAAGGTCTTACAGATACCAAATCCGATCGACACAAACCGATTCATCCCTTATGATGGGAGTAAAAAACGGGTAAAGTTCCATCTGCCCGATAACAAAAAGCTGATTCTATTTGGAGCACTCAATGTGACGGACAAACGAAAAGGGATAGATTATCTGCTAAAATCCCTGCATATACTTTCTCAGGAACGCAATGACATAGAATTAGTCGTATTCGGACAGATAAAAAGCGAATTGCAGCAGATGCTACCATTCAAAGTGCATGCAGTCGGGTATCTCACCCACGAGGAGGACATTGCAGCCCTCTACAATGCCGTTGATATTTTTGTAACTTCCTCTCTGGAGGAGAATCTTCCGAATACAATTATGGAAGCTATGGCCTGCGGTAAACCGTGTGTCGGATTCCGGATCGGAGGGATTCCCGAAATGATCGACCATAAAAAAAATGGATATGTGGCGGAGTATAAGTCTGCAGAAGATCTGGCTCAGGGTATCAATTGGGTATTGCAACCTGAGAACTACGAAACTTGCGCAAATCTATGCCGCGAAAAAGTGGAAACGGAGTACAGCGAAAGTATCATTGCCCATAAATATTTAGAAATATATAATGAAGTCCTGAAGAGATCATGAGACCTTTATTTTCAATAATTACCGTTACGTACAACGCCGGAACACTGCTGACTAAAACCATAGACAGTGTTGCCCGCCAGACTTGTACTGACAAAGAATACATTATCATTGACGGAGCGTCCAAAGACAATACACTGGAAATCATCCAAAAGAAATCTTCGGAGATTACGAATTACATCTCAGAACCCGACAAAGGGATCTACGATGCAATGAATAAAGCGTTCCGTCAAGCTACCGGAAAATATATTCTGTTCCTGAATGCCGGAGACACCTTCCATAACGACGAAGTGCTTGAAGGAATCAAGGCGCAAATCGATCCGGAGAATGAACCGGATATTTTGTATGGAGAGACGGCTATTACCGATGAAGAGGGAAAATTTATCGCTATGCGACGTCTGAAGACTCCCGAAAAACTCCACTGGAAAAGTTTTAAACAGGGGATGCTTGTTTGTCATCAGTCGTTCTTGCCCAAACTCGAAATTTGCGAGACGTACAATCTCAAATACCGCTATTCGGCAGACTTTGACTGGTGCATTCGCTGTATGAAAAAGGCACGGATCATTCACAACACCCATTTGACTGTTTCCAACTTTCTTGAAGGAGGTGTAAGCACCTCTCAGCGTAAGAAGTCACTGAAAGAAAGGTATGAAATCATGAGTCACTACTACGGTACAATCCCAACCGCTTTGCGCCATCTCTGGTTTGCCCTGCGCTTTGGTTTTGCCAAATATATCACGAAACGAATCAATTAGAATAACCGAAGGTAAAAATTCCTCTTTTACCCTTCTTTTTTTTACCTTTGTAGTTCAATATTAAATTATTATACTTATGGAACATAAACTATCCATTTATAATACACTTTCAAGAGAGAAAGAGCTCTTTCAGCCTCTAAACTCTCCACATGTCGGAATGTATGTTTGCGGACCAACCGTTTACGGTGATGCTCACTTAGGGCATGCTCGTCCTGCCATTACTTTCGATATCTTATTCAGATACTTACAACACCTCGGATATAAAGTTCGCTACGTTCGTAATATTACAGACGTTGGGCATCTTGAGAATGATGCAGACGAAGGAGAAGATAAAATTGCTAAGAAAGCACGTTTGGAACAGCTTGAGCCAATGGAAGTCGTTCAATTCTTTTTGAACCGTTACCACAAAGCTATGGATGCACTGAATGTGCTTGCTCCAAGTATCGAACCTCATGCCTCAGGACACATTATCGAGCAGATCGAATACGTTGAGGAGATTCTTAAAAACGGATATGCTTACGAAAGCAACGGATCTATTTACTTTGATGTTGAAAAATACAACAAAGACTTCCGCTACGGAAAACTTTCGGGTCGTAACGTGGACGAACTTTTGAGCACCACCCGCGAACTCGACGGACAGCAGGAAAAACGCAACTCTGCCGATTTTGCATTGTGGAAAAAAGCATCTCCGGAACACATCATGCGCTGGCCTTCTCCATGGGGTGCCGGTTTCCCCGGATGGCATATGGAATGTTCTGCCATGGGTACAAAATACCTGGGAGAAGAATTCGACATTCACGGGGGAGGTATGGACTTGTTGTTCCCTCACCACGAGTGTGAAATCGCTCAATCCGTGGCTGCCAAAGGAAAAGAAGCAGTACGCTACTGGATGCACAACAATATGATTACCATCAACGGACAGAAAATGGGTAAATCTCTGGGCAACTTCATTACACTGGACGAATTCTTCACAGGTTCTCACCAGGCGCTGGCTCAGGCATACTCGGCAATGACCATCCGTTTCTTTATTCTTCAGGCACACTACCGTAGTACTGTTGACTTCAGCAACGAAGCTCTTCAGGCTTCAGAAAAAGGAATGCTACGTCTGATGGAGGCTTTTGACAATATCAGCCGTATTAAGGCTTCAGCTACATCAACAGTTGATATCGAGACCCTTCGTCAGAAGTGCTACGAAGCGATGAACGATGATTTGAATACTCCAATGGTGATCTCTTATCTGTTCGAAGCAACAACACTGATCAACAAAGCGCTTACGGGCGACGAGTCGATGACAGCTGCAGATATCGAAGCAATCACAGCGCTCTTCCATACCTTCCTTTTTGAAATTATGGGAATGGTAGAAGAAGCGAAAGCCGGAGGAGCAAATGTTGAAGCTTTTTCTAAAGCTGTAGACATGTTGCTTGAACTTCGTCAACAGGCGAAAGCAAATAAAGACTGGGCTACCTCTGACAAAATCCGCAACGAACTTCAGGCCCTTGGGTTCGAAGTTAAAGACGGAAAAGAGGGAACGACCTGGAGATTGAATTAATACAGAAAATAGAGTTACAACGGCATATGTCAGAAAATAAATTTAAACGTACACTTGTTACCACTGCCCTTCCCTATGCGAACGGGCCGGTACACATCGGACACCTTGCAGGGGTTTATGTTCCTGCAGATATCTACACACGTTATTTGCGTCTGAAAGGTCAGGACGTAATCATGATCGGCGGATCCGACGAACATGGTGTGCCTATTACGATCAAGGCAAAAAACGAAGGGATAACTCCTCAGGATGTTGTTGACCGTTATCACGGGATTATCAAAAAATCTTTCGAAGATTTCGGAATTACTTTTGATATCTATTCCCGTACAACTTCTAAGACTCACTACGATCTGGCTTCGGACTTCTTCCGCAAACTTTACGAAAAAGGTGAGTTTATCGAGAAAACTTCAGAGCAATACTATGATGAGGAAGCAAAACAGTTCCTGGCAGACCGCTATATTATCGGTACATGTCCTCACTGTAAAAATGACCGTGCTTACGGTGATCAGTGCGAAGCTTGTGGTACCTCTTTAAATGCTACTGACCTGATCAATCCTCGTTCGGCAATTTCAGGAAACACACCTGTGCTTCGTGAAACCAAACACTGGTATCTGCCTCTGGACAAACACGAAGCATTCCTTCGTCAATGGATTCTTGAGGATCACAAAGAGTGGAAACCAAATGTGTACGGCCAGTGTAAATCATGGTTAGACATGGGGCTTCAGCCACGTGCCGTTAGCCGTGACCTGGACTGGGGTGTTCCGGTTCCCGTTGAAGGAGCCGAAGGTAAAGTACTCTATGTTTGGTTTGATGCTCCGATCGGATACATCTCTAATACAAAAGAACTTCTGCCTGACACGTGGGAAACATACTGGAAAGATCCGGAAACAAAACTGGTACACTTTATCGGAAAAGATAATATCGTGTTCCACTGTATCGTATTCCCTGCGATGCTGAAAGCTGAAGGAAGTTACATCCTTCCGGAAAACGTTCCTTCAAATGAGTTCCTGAACCTTGAAGGCGATAAAATCTCAACATCCCGTAACTGGGCTGTATGGTTGCACGAATACCTCGAAGAGTTCCCTGGAAAACAGGATGTTCTTCGTTACGTTCTTACAGCGAATGCTCCGGAGACAAAAGACAATGACTTTACATGGAAAGATTTCCAGGCACGTAACAACAACGAGCTGGTAGCTATTCTGGGTAACTTCATTAACCGTGCCATGGTTCTTACGTCGAAATACTTCGAGAACAAAGTCCCTGCACGTGGCGAACTTACAGAGTACGACCTGGCAACAATGGCCGACTTTGCAGACGTAAAAAAAGCACTTGAAACAAATCTTGAGAACTACCGTTTCCGCGATGGGTTGAAAGAAGCGATGAACCTCGCTCGTATTGGTAACAAATACCTTGCTGATACAGAGCCTTGGAAACTGGCAAAAACAGACATGGATCGTGTCGCAACGATTATGAATATATCTCTACAGATTGCAGCAAACCTTGCTATTGCTTTCGAACCATTCCTACCGTTCTCGGCAGAAAAACTTCGTGGGTTCTTAGGCATGGAAGCTTGCAACTGGGATCAATTAGGCAGCGTGGATATCCTTGCCGCAGACACACAATTAAAAGAAGCTTCTCTGCTTTTCGAGAAAATCGAAGACTCAGTGGTGGAAGCACAGGTACAGAAACTTCTGGATACAAAAAAAGCAAACGAACTAAACGCATGGGCTCCTAAACCAGCTGCTGCAAATATTGAGTTTGAAGATTTCATGAAACTGGATATCCGTGTGGGTACAATTCTTGAAGCTGAACTGGTTCCGAAGACAACCAAACTAATGAAACTTAAAGTCGATACGGGTATCGATCAGCGCACCGTTGTTTCAGGTATCGCTGAACACTTTACTCCTGAAGAGGTAATCGGACGTCAGGTTAGCATTCTTGTAAACCTTGCTCCGAAGAAACTTCGTGGTATCGAATCTCAAGGTATGATTCTTATGGCAGAAGATGCTGACGGTAAACTTCGCTTTGTTCAACCGAACGAAGCTGTTCGCCCTGGTTCTGAAGTAAGATAATCAGACAAATTATGATAAAAAAGAGGCATTCTCTGCACAGAGAATGCCTCTTTTTTTTACCCGAATCACTTGATATGATTGACGATGTCCGCAGGAAGATCCATACATAATTCAACCAAACCAGCCACGATTCCATCGCGAAACCAAACCGTTTGATAAATCATCTCTTTCTTTCCCGCTTTCTCGATCGTATAGGCATTCGTTCCTCCCGTAGCAAGCAACTCCTTTATCTTCTCATTAGATTTGGGACTATGGAAGGAGTACAGGTTTTTCCCAATCAGGTCTCCATATTTCTCAAACGTTCTACATGACTTTTCATTCATGTAAAGAATCGTACCCTCAGTGTCACAAACAGTCACGGCACAATTCATCTCTTTCACCCACTCGTACATTTGCAATGATGTTTTAATTTATAGACAAATGTAGTGCAAAAAATCACTTCAGGCCACTTGGAAGAAGCTGTTTTCTTTCATATTCAAACACGGATTCTTTCCCAAAAAAAACAGCTCATTTCAAGCTTGTTCCGATAATAATACCTACTTTTGCACTCCGAAAAAAAACATTCTTGTAAACTCATTATGAAGAAAGTATTATCATTGCTGTTTTTCTCTGCCTTGTCGTTTTTTTCACTTCAGGCACAAGAAGCTACAGAAGAAAAGCAGACCGAATCAAAAAAAGAAGTAAAAACTTCTGGTTTCTATAAACCTGAAGTTTTCGGGGTGCTCAAAGTTAAGTATGAAAAGTCTCTCAACGGTCCTTCTCAACGTTTCGACGTACGTAGCTCCCGTCTGGGTGTTAAGGGGAAGATCACTTCCAATATGAGCTATCTGAGCCAGATGGAGTTGAACGCAACGGGTAAATTTACAATTCTGGATGCTGTTGTATCGTATCAGCCATTCAATTTTGTAGATGTTAAACTGGGGCAACAGCTTACCTATTTCAGTTCTGAAGTGGGTCGTGGACCCGGAAGCAGCCACTTTTCAAACCGCTCTCTTTTAGCAAAGTACATCATGAACTATTACTATCAGGACGGTGATAAATTTAAAATGGCTTCACTCGGACCACGTGATATCGGGGTTAATGCGATCTTCAAATACAACCTGTTATTCCCTGCAAAAACATTTGTTGGAGTGTTTAATGGTGCCGGAATCAACAACCCGGACTGGAGCGACAATGTAAACGTCAATTTCCGTCAGGAGTTCGGTGGAAACGAAGGGTTCAAACTTTCGGGATCTTACTATTTCGGGAAATATCTGAACAAATACCGCACAGACATGTGGGATGTGGAAGCCCGTTATAAACACAACAATCTGATTCTTGAATCGGAGTTTGCACAACAGGTTTTCAATACATTTGAGAAACAAAAGTCTTCGGCATGGGTGATTCAGGGATTCTATGATTTTAAACTTCCTGAAAATAAATTTGCTCAGTCTGTCTTCCCTGTTTTACGTTACGATCTGGCAAAAGACATGATCTACAAAGCGAATACGGGAACCAGCGATGAGACCGTAGCCTCTAATGTTTTTGGTGTTGATGATGTTCAACGTATCACAGCCGGTGTAAACTTCCGCCTGACAAAGAAAGCTGTACAAGCTGAACTTCGTTTTCAATACGAACACTACATCATGAACGAGAAGCCAATGGATTTCAAAACAAACCAACTGCTTCAAGATAAATTCACGGTAGAAATCGTTGCAAGTTTCTAACAAAAAATAAAAAAAGGAGAGCTGATCCATGTAAGATCAGCTCTCCTTTTTTTCTATCGGTAAAATTATTATAGCTGCGTACAAACAACATTCCTTACTTTACCCTTGAATCCCATAAACGGGTCACCAATCTGCTGAAGCGGAAAGATCAGAGTTTCCTGATACCAGATGCGACTCTTATTTTTCTTGGTCGCATTATACGTTTCGCGGTGACGACCTTCCAGACGTTCTATCTTCTTGCCATCAACAAACAGAGTCGTCCCTTTGTGATCTCCTTCGACACGAACGCGCACCCACTGATTCGCCGGCAATCGAAAATCATGAAATACAAACTCATATCCGTCACGACGAAATGCAAACTTACCCGTGTTGGTCCAGTTTGTTATAAACTCCGAATGCGGTCCTTTGAACAGAACAGCATCAACAAATGGCACAGAGTCGGTACGAATATCAAACTCTACAGCATAAGGATAGCCGATTTCAGCCACCTTTGTCAAAACGGTATCTTTCCCATTCAGCTGTACAACTTCATTTGCTTTGGTCAGTTGCTGTGACTCTTTTACACGAGCCAGTAGATTTACTCCGGGAGCTTCTGGCGTACGTTTACAAAGTGCTTCGAAATCGCTATAAGGCACATGCGTGTGATTATCCCCTTTCCAGAGTTTTTCGCCCATCAACTGAAGTGCAGGATAAGCCCTGTAGTGAACATCCTGCTGGCTGATTCCGTTGCCTACGTGATCATTCCACACCGCAAACATGGCTCCTTTAAAGTTTGGATTCCCTTTCTCAATTTTATCCTCCTTACGCATCATCTCGGCAGTCCAGTTTTCGTAAAGCCACTTCGTATTGAGAAAATCATAATAATATCTTGCTGCAGGAACAATATAAAGCAATCCATCGCACGTATTGATCACCTTTGAGCTGTCGCGAAGAGCAGTCTCCACATCCATCCAACCGTGGTTCCATGCATTTACATACACATTGGCTACATCTACCGGAGTCTTCCCCTTCATGTGCTTAAATCCACCCCACAAACGAGGCTCTTTTCCCAGTTTCTTTACGTATTTGAGATAGTAGTCCGTAAAGTAACGAAACTGTTCCACCTCTTTCAGGCTATATTCATCGGTACCGATATGTACGTAAGGACCTACAAAAACAGGATCGTCCCCTCCTAAGTATTCAGCAAACAATGTATCGACAAACTCATACACCTCTTTTTTGTACAAATCAAGATGGTCCATGCCATATTCTTTCTTTTCGGCAGCCAGTCGCGGGTTATAGTGCGTAAATGCCAGAGAGTGTGCCGGAACATCAATTTCAGGAATAATCTCAACCCCATAGCGGTTTGCCATCCGTTGAAATTCTTTAAATTCCTGTTTGGTATATGAGCCGTCTTTTGCCGTTAATCCTGGAAAAGATTCCGATTCAAGTCTGAACGCTGAATAGGTACTGTTCCAGTCATTCCCGAAAAACTCAACAAATCCGTTATCGTTCAGGTGAACCTGAAACTCATTCATCTTATAGAACGACATAATCTTTACATACTGTTTCAAAAAATCCATCGTAAAGAACTTGCGTCCCACATCGAGCATAAATCCGCGACTTTCGTACAAAGGAAAATCGAGTGCTTTTCCTTTTTGTAACCCTTCAGGCTGATTACTGATCATCTGAAGCAATGTACGTGTCCCCCAGAAAACCCCTTTCGCCGTGGGAGCTTCAATCGCTACTCCAGATGAAATATCCAGTTTATATCCCTCTTTACCTAATTGCTGATCTTCCTTTCCAAGTGAAAGGAAGATAGCTCCTCTCATCATTTTTCCGGTAGTCACCTTATACTCAAACCCGAACATCTCTTTCAGGTCAGAAGCAAGGGTCGTAGCTGCATCTAAAAGTTGCTTTTCGGAGAGTGGATGGATAATGATATTCCCTTGAGGAGATAATTTAAGTGTACCGGAAGTACTCTTCCATTCTTGCAAAGCAGGAACCACCTGAGGGGTGGATGCACTGGCATAAGTGAACAGGAAGAATGCGGTGAGGCAAAGAATTAGTTTAATTGCTTTTTTCATAAATATTTGATGTTGTGTTCTTAGCTGGTATTCTAAAAGCGTAATTAGCTTTCAAAGCACAAATTTAGACAGATTCATGATATGCACAACAAAAAAAAAGGAGCACGAAGTACTAAAGTACTTCGTGCTCCTTTTTTTTGAAATGAAATATATTACATATACATAATTACCGCAAGGCTCGAAACCCCGATGA
>JBOFXU010000268.1:0-2699 GCA_051654305.1 Bacteroidales bacterium
GGACTTGGGACAGTGAGCTCAGGTGATCTGATGAGTTTTCTCAAGGATTATATTGCCAAGGAACCGGTAGATTTATTCGTTATTGGGTTACCTAAACGAATGAACTATGAGCCTTCAGAAAGTATGAAGTTCATTGAAGCTTTTGTTGAAAAGCTGAAAGTGGAAATTCCGCAAATTCCTATCGAATTTGTAGACGAGCGCTTTACTTCTAAAATAGCCCAACAGGCTATGCTGGCAGGAGGATTAAAGAAAAAGGACAGACAAAAAAAAGAATTAGTAGATGAGATCAGCGCAGTGATTATCCTGCAGTCTTATCTTGAATCAAAAAGCTTTATTCGATGAATTTACCTATCTATTTATACGGAACTCAGGTATTGCGTAAACAAGCGCAACCTATTCAGGCCGATTATCCGGCCCTTCAAACACTTCTATCCAATATGTTTGAGACGATGTATAACTCAGACGGAATTGGCCTGGCGGCTCCACAAATCGGACTGGATATCCGTTTGCTTGTGTTTGATCTCGATGTGCTGAAAGAAGATTTTCCTGAATTTGCAGGAGTGAAAAAAGTAATGATTAACGCTCAGATCGAAGAGTTGTATGGTCCTGAGGTATCTCGCGAAGAGGGGTGTCTTAGCCTACCGGGGATTCATGAGTCGGTTATTCGTCAGGAGGGGTTGAGAATCCGCTATATGGATTAGAATTTTGAAGAAAAAGTAGAAGTTTTTGAAGGATTTGCTGCTCGTGTGGTACAACATGAGTACGATCATCTCGAAGGAGTTTTGTTCATCGACAGAATTTCTCCGATTCGTAAACAACTGATAAAATCTAAGCTTTCAAATATAATAAAAGGGAAGGTTCGTTGCCATTATCGCACGAAATCTTCGTCTAAGTAAGAATCATTAATAGTTATATTTATGACATCTTTGAAAAAAAACATTTTGAAGTTACGTGAAAAGCGAGCTTTAGTTGAAAAAGGGGGAGGCGATGCTGCTATTGCTAAGCAGGAAGCCAAAGGTAAAATGACTGCTCGTAACCGTATCCTGTCTATTTTAGATAATGGATCATTCCAGGAGTATGATATGTTCGTGGAGCACGGTGCCCGCAACTTCGGGATGGAGAAAAAAGTTCTTCCGGGTGATGGAGTTATCACAGGTACTGGTACAATTTTCGGAAAACCAGTTGGAATCTATGCTCAGGACTTTACCGTTGAAGGTGGTTCTTTAGGATTAAAACACGCACGCAAGATCACTAAAATCATGGATCATGCGTTGAAAATGAAAATGCCAATTATTGGTATCAATGATTCAGGGGGAGCTCGTATCCAGGAGGGTGTTGATGCATTAGCCGGATATGGTGAAATCTTTTACCGCAACACAATTGCTTCAGGGGTAATTCCTCAGATTTCTGTTATCTTAGGTCCATGTGCCGGTGGCGCAGTTTATTCGCCTGCTTTGACAGACTTCGTTTTCGTTGTTGAGAAAATCTCTAACATGTTCATCACTGGTCCAAGTGTTATCAAAACCGTTATTGGTGAAGATATCTCTATGGAAGATCTTGGTGGTGCACGTGTACACGCTGAAACAACTGGTAATGCTCACTTCTACTCACTAAGTGAAGCTGAATGTTTCGAGCAAATCAAGAAATTAGTTAGCTTCCTTCCATGGAGCAATACTGAAAAAGCGGAGGCTTACGAGCCAGCTAAACCAAAAACAAAAACATCGATTGATTCGATTATTCCAGCAGATCCAAAACAGCCGTACGATGTACGTGATGTAATTAAAGCGATCGTTGACAATTCTGACTTCTTCGAAGTTCAGGAGCTGTTTGCTGCAAATATCGTTATCGGTTTTGGTCGTATGAATGGCGAAACTGTAGGTTTTGTTGCAAATCAGCCGATGGTATTAGCCGGAGTACTTGACTGCGACAGCTCGGATAAAGCAGCTCGTTTCATCCGTTTCTGTGATTCATTCAATATTCCGATCGTAACGCTTGAGGATATGCCAGGTTACCTTCCAGGGGTAGATCAGGAGCACGCTGGTGTGATTCGTCACGGAGCGAAAGTGCTTTATGCTTACTCTGAAGCTACTGTGCCTAAAATCACTGTCGTATTGCGTAAAGCATACGGGGGAGGTTACATCGCAATGAACTCTCGTCACTTAGGTGCTGACTTCGTTTTCGCATGGCCAGGGGCAGAAATTGCCGTAATGGGTCCTGAAGGAGCTGCAAATATCATCTTCCGTAAGGAGATCATGGAAGCAGAAAATCCGGACGAAATGCGTAAGATTAAAGTTCAGGAATACGTAGACAAGTTTGCAAACCCTTATGTTGCAGCTTCAAACGGATTCATTGATGCGGTTATCGAGCCAAAAGAGACAAGAGAGATCTTATTGCACACTTTGGAAATTTCTAAAAATAAAGAAGAGTTACGTCCTGCTAAAAAGCACGGATTACCTCCATTCTAATTTATCGAAATTTCTGCAATTGCGCTGTGTGCCCTGTGCTATCAGTCGATTGCTATACACTAAAAGATTATGGTAAACAAAGAAGTTGAATTAATAGACTTTGCCGTTACTGCCCGTAAATACAAAACAACACTTACCAAGAAATACGTAAACCGTACAGCATGGATCGCTCCCGTTATCGGAGAAGTGAAAGCCGTTCTTCCGGGGACTGTTATCAGTCTGAACGTCGAAGTA
>JBOFXU010000269.1:0-1977 GCA_051654305.1 Bacteroidales bacterium
TGCTTGAACCATCAGAATGGAAAAAACATTAATCCTTTCTATAAAATAAATAAGAGGCTGGCAATTTCGGTTGCCAGCCTCTTTCTTTTTTTATCTGCGTTAGAATGAAAAATGAACGCCCACGCGGATTCCGCTCTTATCTATATTCGGATGATCCAGATAGGTCAGACTCCATACATACTCTATTCTGAATATTTTCAACAGATTTGTTACCCCCACAGATGCTTCCATGTACGGTGTCCGTTTCATCCGCGATACATTTTCAGGGAAAATAAACAGATTCTCGTCATTAGCAGGAATGTTCCGGGCACTCAGGTCTCCGAAAAATCCCCGAAAGGTTACCAGCTCTCTTAGTTTCAGTTTCCGAATCAGAGGAATCCGGTTCAGTATCCATCCGCTCATATTGTAAATCACATCCCACGATGCGTATTCATCCAGTATAAATTCTACCGGGTTGAGCAATGCATACGACTGCGGTTGGATGGTGTAGCTCAGGTTGGAGTTTGGAATAATCAGAAGCGGGTAGGGGACCTTGTTCCACACTTTTGCAGCGTTCAGGTTGATACCTACCGATCCGAAGGATGAGAGCCAGAATCGCTTGTCAAACCCGATCTCTGTCCGGTTAAACGTATAGTCTGTGCCCATAAAGCCTTTAAATGCAGTAATGTGTGAAAGGTAGAAGATCGGAGCATCCCGTGTGATACTTACCCGCTGATCTTTCATCTGGTAGAATTTCTCACCCGGCGAATACCGTAAGCGGATTTCAGCCTCGGTCATATCAAACCGGCGAAGTGTCTGCACGGAGCTATCCGGTAGCAACTGATTAAACCCGGCTTGCCGTGTACTGTATTGCATCATGTTCCGTAGCTTCAACTCGTAAGAGAACCCCGAGTAGTGCTCTCTTTTGTAGTTCAATTCTGCTTTTCTAAGGTAGATGGTCTGCTCGTTTCCACTGCGTCTGATTGCCGAAAAAATATTATCGCTGTTTCCGCTTCTGTATTGCTGGCCCATCGGGGTTGCATCATACAGGTAGGACCCACGAATCGAATGAACAGGGAATTCCCGCGAAAACTCCTTCTTGTCGATAAAGCTATATTCCAGTTGTCCCCGGTATTTCAGCTTTTCGTCCTTTGTGCCATAGGCTACATATCCTTCCGAAAACCATCGTTTGCTCAGAGCCGTAGTTGTTACTCCCCCGAATCTCAGGCGCAGACCCTCAAAGGAGTTGGCACTGATGAGTGTCGGGAATGGACCGATATCAAATTTACTTCCCTTTTTAGCCGTAGGGATATAACCGTCCATAAACACCGAAAGCACCTTCTCTCCATAGTAGTACAGAGGTACTTTGCGCATACTTCCGAGCATCTCTTTTACTTGGTCTTCTTTCCCGACGATCGAAGTATCTTTGTTAGCTACCCAGTAGGTATTGTCCTTATCTTTCGCATCTTCCAGAGTTACTACAGGGTTTATCTCCTCAAATACGGTCGATTCGGGTGCTTCAAATGCCGGATGGCTGTACATATTTATTCTTCGGGCATAGAACTGACCGAATTTCCCCACCAGTTTCATTTCCACCGCCACATCGTCACGTTTGAGAAATCTCGTGCTGTCAGCTGTTCGCTCAAAGTCCTGCACGATCACCATCCTGTCGATGTAGTTCAGATTAATTTTTTCCGGAACATTCAGCACAGCTTTCTGTACGAAGTACGTCGAGTCGAGCGTCACATACAGATGTCCCGTAAACCCAAGCGACTCCGATGATGCCGGTACAAAACTAACATCCCTGCACTTGACACCGTCCACTATTACAGTGTCATTCAGGTAATATTTATAGAACACCGGCCCCATCGAAGAGAGTGGGCTTGTGAAGCGGATCAGGAACAACGAAATATCGTTTTTGTAGATGTCCACCTCTTTAAAAGTCTCAGAGAAGAAATTATCCATTCCTCCCCCTGAGATGATATCTTCAATACCGTT
>JBOFXU010000270.1:0-18041 GCA_051654305.1 Bacteroidales bacterium
GATCAACACCGGAGGTGTATTCATCGAGTTAATCACGTTCACACGGAATCGGTTCGTTACTTCTGTTTTGCCATCAGATGCCCACAAAATAATATCGACAACATCTTCATGTACCGGAGTAAAGACGAATCCTTTTTCAGACAAGGCAACATTTACCCCTGATGAAGAGATACTACCCCGATACTGCAACTGATCACCATCCGGATCCACAAAGAAGTACGACGGCGGCAAGGTCAGTGCTGAAAGTGAATTCACATTCAGATTGATCGGTGCAACCTCCAGAGCTTTCGGAGAGCGGTTTACATTGATATTAGCAATGGAAACACGTCTCAACGACAATCCTGTTTCTGTTCGTGCCTCGATATTCAGATTAGTCAGGAACGAAGAGTTGTACGGAGCTGTATACTCGATACGAGCCGAGCCATCCTGGTTTTTAGAAACAACCACACCTTCCACCGGAGAAGATAGTCTGTAAGTTATCTCTTTGCCATTCGGATCCACAGCTTTCACATCAAATGCAATCTGACTTCCTTCTTTCACAATGAACGATTCTTGCGGGAAGGTTACCCATTCGATATCCTCATACTTCTTCGCTTTGATCAGAAGTGGTTTAGTTACCGAAAGTTTATTTGTCTTCGCTGAAACTTCCATGTTCATCTCACTCATCGGGAAGTGCAGATAATTGATTTTCGCATCTACATTCACATTTTGAGATGGAGCGATCGTTGCTGATGAAGCACTAAGCTCGATCCACTGAGTAAGATCCGAGAACGATTCCTGTACCGCCCAAATGGCAAAATAGCCCGGATATTCATAGAAATCAGACCAAACATCTGTTCTTCCATTAAACAAACGATACTTGTTACGATCCGGATAACCTCCTTCAGGAATATCAGCAACCGCCATAGGCATTACGTGATTCGGACCATAGTACAACTCCACCCAGAAATTTTGATTTGGTGCAAAAGGAATATTCTTTTCAAGTGGGATATATACTTCGCCCACCAAAGGAACCTCCATTTTTAATTTATGCACTTTCTCGTAGATCAGATCTTTGTTTGACGGACTCTCACAATCGTTATAGATACGAACAGTTACATGACTGGTATCTCTTCCGTCTGTGTTTGTCCAGGCACGAATATGAGAAAGAAGGAATCCTTTTTCTCCGGTATTCATCTTAGTCGCAAAACTTATTCCGTAATACGCACCTACAGAATTTGCCCCAAGGATCGCTACCGGAGGTTGATTTCCGATCACCGAAATTTCACGGAAAGGCTCAATCGACTCGCTCGAAATAGCTGTCGGTTTGATATTGCTTCTTTCCATTTCACTCATCGGAGTCTTAGCTACCTGCACTGTACCAAAAGGCTGGTACGAAAGTTCCGAAGCCTTCACTTGTTTACGCTGTGTCGCAATAGGCTCATGAGCTACTTTAGTGAACAGTGTGAAATCCAATGGATTTACACCCTCCAGATAAGAAACTTTGAGGTTCTCGCGAATCGTAGTGGTCACATTTGACAAATCTACCACCATCTCATTGCGGTTATCTGCAGTTGTCACTGCCAACTCCGCTGGTTTCAGAATACTTGCCTTAAATGGAATCTGTAAATTGTTTGCACTTGTTTCAAAGATCAGATTTGAAGTACACTCTTTTGTTTGGTTCAACGGTGTGATTTCAGCATATAAAGTTTCCGTAGCATAAGCCCCCAGTGTGAATGGGAATTCTAACGGAAGATACTTCACCACAACGCTCAGACCTTCAGTAACAACCACTTTACGTTTCAAGGCAAAGATATCTTTATCTGCTCCGTCAAAACGAGCTGCAGTAATACTTATATCCTGATTGCCATCATTCTGAAGATTCACCAGTTTATAGTCAACTGCTTCTCCGCAAATAATCTGACCATAGTTCACTTCGGCTTCTTTTGCCACAAGGTTCGCATTCGATCCAACGGTCATCGTAATCGGAATTTTGCTGATCTCCTGATTATTCTCACTGACAAACACGATTGAGTCTTTGTAGGTACCTGCTTTATAGCCATAGCTATTTGCCGAAACGCGCAAGTCTATAGTTTTACCTGCTTCCACTTTAAACGGACCAAACATCGGTTTCGCAGTAATCGTAGTGCGGCTCTTAATCGGATTCGATGAGTTAAGCGTGTATGTAAATCCATCAGTCTCCTTACTTGATCCGGCTACTCCCTGCATACCAATCGTTACAAAATCTTTCAGGTCACAGCTTTCAATGTCTTTGTAAACAAACTGCACCGTTCCGTCTTTATAAAGAATTGCCTGGTAAGAGGTTACTCCATTAGATACCACCCAGTCTAACTGGAACTGGTTGTACTGAATAATCGCACGCTCTTCATTTGCTTCGAAATAAATACCCGCCTCTTTATTCAGATGGTCATACCACTGTCTGTTCCACATCACAGAAATCAGAGGTAACTGAATTTTTGAATCCGGCATTCTTACAGGTGGGACATAATCCCACATCACATCCCATCCTATAGGAAGAGGAGAGATACGCCCGTTAGGAGAAACATATATTTTAGAATATTTCGAACCATAGAATGGAAACTCGAACGGAAGCTCTGTCCCATTGTATTCGACATCCAGATCAATCCCCAGACGTGTACCCGTTTTACTGATATCTTTCCAGATGTACTGCGGCGCACTTTCATTTGCCGACGAATACCAACGGTACCCACTGAAGTCCAGCTCTTTATCTTTTACTCCCTGTGCAGCTCTCGAAGCAGCTGTATTTTCGCCCGACTCAACTTCCAGATACCCCGGCACAAATAGTTTTGAACTATATGCTTTGTGATCTGCTGTAACCTTGATGGTCTGAGTCTCTTTCTGACCTGCATTCAAGTCAAAGGCAAGCGATTTCTTATCCAGCAACAACGGTGTGATATTTGCATAGTTAAGCGCAGTTGCTTTTACCTGCATCTCATCGAATACCATCGAACCATCTTTTGAAACCACAACTAACTTGGTATCAAATGGACCGGTCAGTTTTACCGGAATGATTTTTACCTTTTTCGATTCAATCGTCACATCCAGAGTAGATGATCCATTCGCAAACAATAATCCTGATCCGTCTTTGAGTTTCACCTGAACCTCTTCCGTACTGTTCGAATTATTGAATAAAGTAATTTGTTTATTTACCTCTTTGCTATCAAAAATCACCTCACCAAAATCAACAAGGTCTTCCATAAATTCAATAGCAAGCACATCTTTCTTATTAAATTCAAAGTCAACTCCGATCGTTTTGTTTTTCGGATCATTGGTTTCGACCATCAACGTAAATTTCGATTGACCTGTAGGAACAAGTTCGCTGTTTATTTTGTAAGGGATCTCAACCGTCGACAATGGTTTCACAATTCCTGAATAGTTGAATTTATCATCTTTCTGGAAAGGAATAATCGCAGGAGGTGTGACACGGATACAATATCCTTGCATCAGCTCATCCCCAACATTACGTTCACTGTAGTAAATCGTTTTACCATCATAACCACTCGGGCTACTCCAGCCAATCGAGAAACTGTTTGCAATAAAAGGCTCAAGCTGGAATGGGACATCGTAACGGAACTCAAATTTACCGTCAGGATAGATCGCCATCTGGAATTTTGCCTGAACTCCTTCAACAGTATATTTCACTTCGGCACCCTGCCATTGGAAGATCACACAATCTTCTTTTATTTCATAGAAGAACTGAACGCGCTGGAAATGACCTTTACTACCATCCATAAACCAAAGCGGAGCAATCAATCCATCGTATTTTCCATACAAATCTGAATACTCTCCTTCATACGGTAAATCTACCGGCACATCAGAAGTGGCTGTGGCTGAATCCATTCGTATTGTTCCATTGATTCCTACGAATACTTCTTTCACAAAACGATCATAATAGCGGAACGTAAACGGAAGTTTTACTCTCGTGTACTTCTTCACGGCATCACATTTGTTTGTAAGCTCTGTTCCTGTTTCAGAGATTTCCACCCAAGGCGATCCCTGGTAACCTCTGTTCATATGGTTATCTTCCCACGAGTAACCAGCCTTAAGGTCTAATGTATCTGTTCGCTCCGGCGATGGAACAATCTGCATGTTTCTTTCACGAGCTGTCCCGGAAGTTGCCAGGAATGATGGCACAGTGAATCGCAATGAATAATTTGAAAGATTCTTCAGATTAAGCACATCGCTTACCACATTGTTATCCACCAGTTCGAGTGATACTTTTTCCGGAGTAAGATTTGCTGTAGGCGCTTCCACACACGTACCAATAATAAAGGTCGAGAACGACTGCTGACGTCCATAAACATTCAATTGTGTATTGTGTGCCCCTAAAGTATTCGGTGCAATCTCTACAGAGATCGTGGCTGAATCACCACTCTGAATCATTGTAGGCAAATTACCGGTCAGTTTAAATACGCTTTTGTTTGAAAGCGTGATACTGTCGATTGCCAGATGTCCTCTTCCTCTGTTGTACAACATAACCGTTCCGGATTTTTTGTCGCCCTGCGAAATAATTCCCATTTCGACTAAGTCCGTATTGAACTCACCTTTTATATCATTACGTTTGAGATCAAGAATAGCAGTAAGAATCGATCGTCCATTCTGAACTGTTCCATCCGTGCTGAATACAACGAGCGTTGAGTCTAATCCTTCACTCAAAGTTTCGTAATTCATTCTTGCTTTGATTTTCGTCTTAGCACCTTTCGCCAGATAACCCGATGATGGTGTTAATTCGATCAATCCTTTTCCTTTTCTGTTGTCAGACAAAGCTGCAATTGTAAATACAGGTTGAGGAAGCGCAGTGTACACCGAAGAGAGCTGCTTCCATGTAGCCCCATTATCCGAAGAGTAGAAAGAGTCTTCAGATCTGATTCCGTTTCCATTTACCCCAATTGGATATTTGTAGCGCGAATCGGCATGAACAACAATCCAGAAACTTTCACCTTGTTCAAAGTATGGTGCATAATATGGTTTAAATACAGAGATGCGGTTACTTGGCATATCCGTAATCGTACCCGCAAAGATGCGGTTTTTGATCTCGGGCTGATCACCTCCTCTGTAGATTTCAACCACCACTTTGAGATTTGTAGGATCGTTCACCTGATCGTCGTACAACCAGAATGAGTTTGTTCTCAAACCAATATCAAAGTGAGATAAACTGAATCCTTCATTATAGACAGACGGCACAGTAAATCTTTGCGCCATAGAGCTGGAAAATAGTTTTCCATTCTCCTTCACTTCACCAATGTATGAATCCGGATAGAATGCACCACGGTTGGTTATCCATTTTTTATATCCTGCAGCCTCGTAAACATTGTCCGATTTTGCACTTTTCTCTTCACTTACCATCATCTGAGGAACAAGCTCCAGTTGTGGAGTCGTAGCCTCGACAATCTGAGACAAATTTCGGGACCATTCCGGCACACTATTCGCATGTGCATGTGCATAAGAATCTGCACGCCAGCTCAAAGCTCCGGCATCTGCCTCTTTCGAATTATTATATAGCTCAATATCAAACTCCCAATACTGCTCCTGATCAAAATCCGATTTCTTACGAATCGTATTGAATACAGGAGTCGAATAGGTCAGATTTCCTTTCTTAGAGAAGGTATTGAATGTAACAGTATTCGACGGTTCAGAGGTTGTCCCCCAAAGGTCAAAAGAAGAGACTGAAACTGTATATTTCATCTCTTTCTTCAACTCAGAGATCACACAAGACTCTTGTTCTCCCGGATTCTGTTTTGAAGAAATAACAATCTCTCTTTTGTTATTCAGGGAGTCAACCAAAAGCACTTTATACCCTTCAACCCGGGTTCCATCACCTTTGGATGGGGCTTTAAACTGAATATTGATGTAACTGTCTGAAATTACCGGCACTGACAAATCATTGATTTTATCCGGAGCAACTCCGTCATTCTTTGTCATGGCTTTCAATGCATCAACGATACCTACCCCCATCTTGCCTTTGTACATGTTGTCGTAACTGCTCTCATTCGGACGCGAAGTACGGGTCAGATAGTTACGAAGCATCTCGTTCGTGAAACCATCTCCACCTAATTCAGCCAGAGATAAAGCAGCCATACCACTTACGTGTGGACAAGCCATAGAAGTACCCTGCATGTAGCCGTATTTATTGCCCATAATCGAGCTCAATACACCTGACTCCTGATTTTTCGATGTCTCTCCTCCATAAGAAGCAACATCTACCCAGTCACCGATATTCGTATAGTAAGCGGGCTGATCCATATGCGTAAGTGAAGCTACTGCTACTACTTCCTCCATACAGCCGGGATAAAACTGTCCCTCAACCCCTACGTTACCTGCTGCGAAGATGGCCAATCCACCTTTCATCAAAGCTCCCGGTAGCTGATTTCCTTCGTTATCGCATCCTGCATATTTAGTAAAATAGCGGATAGCTGTCGTAAATGCTTCAGAACTTACCCCCGGAGTTCCATATCCATAGGAGTTCTGAGTAATCAACGCACCATTATCGGCAGCATAAATGAAAGCATTCGCTGCTCTGTCCTGGTCCGAACCAAAGATAGGCAAGGTCATCATTTTTGCGCCATCCCCTTTGCCTGAACCTCCGGCTACCCCGGCAACTCCGATACCGTTATTATTAACCGCGGCAACGGTTCCGGCAACGTGAGTACCGTGGTCTCCCTTTGTTATGTTTGACGTACCACTACCGAAGTCATATCCATAGATATCATCGATCAGTCCGTTTCCATCATCATCAACCCCAGCTTTTCCATAGAGCTCTGCTTCATTGGCCCACATGTTCGCTTTGATATCTTCGTGGTTAAAATCAACCCCTTCATCAATAATCGCAACAATTACTGTATTTGCCGCCATTCTTTTCTTCCAGGCGTTCACCAGATTTACATCTGCGCCTTTCTTCCCGTTGGTCTGCCCCGTATTATGATAATGCCACTGTTGCGGGAACATCGGGTCATTCACCGGTGCATCACTAAACGGAACCATTGAAGGAACCTTAGCCTCTTTGATTGTATAGCTTGGAAGCATCAGTTCGAATTCAGGCTCTGCCACCTCAATTTCGGTAATCCCTTTCAAGGTTTGTACAACCGCCATAGGAGACTGACTCGCATTATAGTTAAATACGAACCAGCGATCCAGTCCTTCTTTCTCGAATCGTTTCTGAAATTTAGGATTCGCCACAAACAATGGCGAAACCTCATCGACCAGCAATAAACGTGATAACTGATCTAATTGTGGAATCTGAGAAAAAGGTTTCACCACACCTGCAGATCTCTGCTTGCCTGATGACTCCTTCACTGATTTAATAATATTCGGATTGTCTTTAAACTTAACAACGACTCTTCCCTGTCTGACACCGTTCTGAAAGGCTCTTTCCTGTGCCGATCCTGTCGATGCTGAAAGCACACAGCACAAAGAGAGGATGGCCTTTCCGGCTAACTTACGTTTATACATATTTTTCATGTAATCTTTATTACGTCAATAAAACTATTCGGCCACTTGTTTGAAGAAAATACAGTCTGGACGAGGATACTCATCGGAAGTACCCGGGTAAGATGAAGGTCCAAGCACAAGTTCTACAGGAGGATAATTCCGGTCTAACTTGATTTCGTGAGTCAGTGGATCACACATCACTAAACCATAACCGGTAGATAGATTAATTTCTACCCCTTCATTGTAGGTTACACTTCCTTTGACATCAAAAGAAGATTCTGTTTCGCTTAAAAGCCATGCTCCATTAACCAGTAATGTAGGATACTTCGAATCCTGGAAATTCACGATCAAACCTGACTGCTGAAAAGGAAGGGTAATATCATAACCCCAGTTTTCGCTATCGTTGTTTTCGGTCACCTGCAACTCCAGTTTCGACATCGTTGACGGAGCGCCAAGTGGAGCACACAGTAATCCATGGATATAAAATTTTCCATTCTCGTTTTTGATCTCTACATTGTAGTCTTTGATATTTCCACTGAGGTAAGAAAACTGTTTAGACACAGTGTAGATTCCAGGCAATAACATTTGAATGTTTTTTTCAGCCGTCTGAGCAGTACGAACATCCGCATAGGTGATCCCATTTGAATTTATCGCATAAAATACAAATTGATACTCCTGTTCGGGATGTAGTTTCAATACCTTACTAAATTCGCCCCCCGGAGAATAAGTTACGATTACTTTTTTTGACTTCGCATTCGTGAGAGATGGCACCCCATCTACACTGAGATTGTAACAAAAGCCCGTTTCAACAATCGGAGCACCTCCGTCCTTACTGACCTTACCTGTCAGTATCGCCTGATAACCATCGATATGGACCGCTAAAAGCTCAACAGAAGGTTTCTCAGTCGGTCCGGACGGAACGATCTCCTCTTTGTCTTCTGCACACCCATACAATAGAAGAGTGCACAGAAATAGCATAAGTACTTTTTTCATGAGATAATTAAAATAAAAATGTAAATAAAAATTTGCCGTTACGATCTATCGGCAAAAAAGGATAAATATTCGGGAAAAGATTCTTCAATTTGTGTTTCTCAAAAACGTAGATGTGCATCTGAACGGATACTTCTCAATAATAAACCGAAGGTACATATATTCTAACAGATAGGTCTTGGGATAACTATCTGTAAAAATCGATTTGACACTATAAAGAGATAGAAGTTCATATCGTGTACCATTAAATTTATAAGCACAGTAGCTTACATCAATACTTTTTCTTACCGCAAAAATATAAAAAAAAACAACACCAATATCTGAATATTGATGTTGTTTTACTAAAATAATATACTTAATATATTTTACCTTACCGGCTCATACGATCAAATATATCTAAAAGGGAATGTGTGCTTTTTTATGGCAGTTCCACAACCTCTTTAAATGTACCGAAACTACCTGCAGCAACAGTCATTTTCAGGTAAAGCGTTACTGTTTTTCCAACTTTCACACTCGCCACTGTCGGATCTGTTTCTACATAAATATCTCCATAACTCGAGTGAACTTCACCATCTTTCTGACGGGCAACACTTACTGAATTATCTGTACCTACACTGAAAATAATATCCCCACCCGGAGTGTAGAAATCTTTCAGTTTGTAGAACTCTGCTTCCTGTGCTTTCTCTACTTTACACGTCCACTCTGGCAAACCTTCTGCGTTTGTCCATTTGGAAGTAACTTTAGCCATACCTTCCAACGGTGCATAGGTTAGAACACGCTGTGCTGATAGTACAGTTTGCGTAATCTTCGAAGGAGAGATTTCAGATGACTTGTTAGACACATGCAATTTATAAACCGCAGATGCATTCAAGGCATTAATATCCTCATACGAGAACTCTAACTTTCCTTCACCACTATTGTCAGCAAAAACAGCCTGGCTCGATTTGAGGGTGAACAGGTTCTGACTGGTTATATCCGTAGATTTCCCATTAATAACCTGGTAAACAGCATCAAGTGTAAATTCACCCAACGAAGCAGCTGAACCCTTGTGGGTACGTGTCACCG
This sequence comes from Bacteroidales bacterium, assembly GCA_051654305.1. Classification (GTDB taxonomy): domain Bacteria; phylum Bacteroidota; class Bacteroidia; order Bacteroidales; family UBA7332; genus UBA7332. Next base: position 9,505 of record JBOFXU010000270.1, read on the forward strand.
GCAATGAAATCACATTGTTTTGAGCAGGAGTCAAACCGTAATTCATTACAGTAGAGTAAAACGAAACCTGAGGCGCTTCGGGACTATATATATTTGCTTCATTATCTTGATTACACGATGCAAGGCTCAATACCAATGCCATCGATGTAAATATTTTAACGAGATTATTCATAAATCAACGATTAAAAAATTAATTATAAGAATTTACTATACTGGATTTTGGTCAGTCTCCAAACTAATTGATGGATTTCCGTCAAACTCAGACTGAGGAAGAGGGAAAATAAAGTATTTTGAATCCGGAGTTGCTGTATCAATAGATTCTAATTTATTAGAATGGTTTGTCTCTGGGAAATTACGCGTAAATCCAGTTTTCAGACGAATAATATCATACAGACGACGACCTTCACCCCACAACTCAATACGACGTTGAAGAATAATTTCATCCATCAGCGTAGAAACATCTCCATAAGTACCTTGCGTAAAGGTTACGTTTCCACTTTTTGTTAAGTTTGAAAGATACGAAGAGTAATTAGCCTGATCAGCTGCTGGAAGACGTTTCGCCATTAACGTTTTCAATGTAGCGATTGCATTATCATACTGACCTGCATGACACTCTGCTTCCGCTTTGATCAATACCATTTCTTCCAGACGCATGTAGATATAGTCCCCTAAACTCTGCGTCATATCATAGAAACGGAATTTTGTCTGGTTGTATTTTTTATTCATTCCCGATGACTCATCTGTAGTTGTTGCAGGATCTTTCCACCATGTTTTTCTGGCATCATTTACCGCCACTTTACTGTACAACCACGAGCTCACACACTTACGTGATTTCGCTGCATACTTGTCCGGATCCGATGAATCCATGTGCGAAAAGTAAGATGCATAAACTGTTGACTGGTCAGCAATAATGTTTGCCCCCCACATAGTACTTGGCAAAGTTACTGCGTTGAAACCTTTTGAAAGGTCCGCCGGAAGCATCACTGTTTTGCCTGGTACAGAAAGTGCATTCGTTGAAGCTTCGATCGCTTTAGCCCAGTTCTGCTCTACCAAAGCTACCTGTGCTTTGAATCCATTCGTAACATACCAGTCAATATGCGAAGCATGTTTTTGCTTAAGTAAACCGGATGTTTGAAACAATGCAAGTGCCTTTTCCAAATCGGAATTGATCTGGTTGTACACTTCTTGTACTGTTGCACGAGGTTTTCCTACCGACTGAGCAGTTGTTGGCTCTGTGTAGATAGGTACACCTTTCCAATCCTCATGACCAACCAATGTCTGTGCAAACTGTTGTGCCAACTGGAAATAACAGTATCCTCTCATCGCATATGCCTGAGCTACCACACTGTTTGCCAATTTTTCATCTCCGGATATTTTACCTTCCTCAGCAATAATATAGTTACAGTTACTGATCAGAGTATAGTAAAAGTTCCATTGTGCATACGAACGCCATGATTTGAATGTCCAGCGTGTTCTTGAATTATATATATAATCAAAATAGAACCAACCGTTCCCCTGTTCTGCTTGTACGTAGTCATCCCCCATAAGTTCGGCAACCATCGTAGAGGACTGAATACCGAAGTTTTGGTGCTCATTTCCTACAGACCAACCTGAAACATAAGTTGCACGATAGATACCGTTCATTGCTACTTCAGCATTGCGGGCATCTTTGAAAATTGTAGTTCCTGACGTTTTATCCGTTGGATTTGTGTCCAAGAAATCTGAACATGAAACAGATCCGACTAAAAGTCCGGACAGTAATAGTACTTTATATAGATTCTTCATAACAAGATTCATTAGAAATTAACATTTAAACCGAAAGAAACAGTTCTTACCGGAGAGTAAGTATAATCTGTTGTTCCGGAGAAGTTATTTGTTGGATTCATACCTTTCAGGTGAGTCCAGATCACTGCGTTATCTACAGTAGCAAATACTCTTAATGAGTTGAATTTGATTTTAGATAACAAATTCTGAGGAAGTGTATATCCTAATGTCACGTTTTTGATTGAGAAGTAAGAAGCATCAATCAGTTGGTCTGAAGTTGTTCTCCAGTCTGAACCTAACTGTAATCTTGGAACATCTGTGATATCCCCTGGTTGTTGCCATGCTCTTGCTGCATTTACGTGATAGTTTTCCCCTTGGTACATTGGCTGCATAAATGAATTATACAATCCATCCATGATTTTACCACCAATTGAATAAGTAGCAAGGATAGACAAATCAAAGTTTCTGAAGAACGTGAAATCAGTATTGATCGATCCCTGGAATTTAGGAATACGACTACCTGAGATTACACGGCTTTGAGTTGCTTTATCTTTGTTGTTAGAGATATATTTCTCTGATTTGTTACCATCAGCATCTGTATCCCATACCCAGTAAAGTTTTTCACCAGTTGCCGGATCTACCCCTGCACCTTCTGGCAAGTAGAAGCTATTGATTGTCTCACCTTCTTTAATGATCATACTACCTGAAATGATCTCATCACGACCTTCAGCCAGCTTGTTTACTTTATTTTTAAGAACAGATCCCATCAATGACAAGTTCCATACGAAATCTTTCTTACGGATCATGTTCAGATTCAATGTTATGTCAAGACCGTTGTTTGTCATACTACCAACATTGTCGTTGAATCCGTCAAAACCTAATGAAGTTGCCATAGGTACATACAACAATAAATCTTTTGTTTTTCTGTTGTAATACTCAAGCGTCAAAGAAGCTCTGTTGAACATGCGAAGATCAAGACCAACGTTAAAGTTGTCATTTTTCTCCCATTTCAGTTTTTTGTTTTCCAATGAAGAAAGCATCGCTCCATTCATACCTGCATTTGCCCAGTCAAGAGCATAGAATGACTGCCAAGCGTAGAACGTACCTAAGTTATCATTACCCTGAGTACCGTAACTTGCACGTAGTTGCATATTGTCAATCCATTCGATTTCTTCCATGAAAGACTCTTTGCTGATTCTCCATGAACCCCCTACTGACCAGAACTGACCCCATCTTGAATCCTGGTGGAAACGAGAAGAACCGTCTGTACGGAAACTTGCAGACAAATAGTATTTATTTGCGTAGCTATAGTTTAATCTTGACAACCACGATTCAATCGCGTATCTGTTTTCGTATGAATCTGCAGAAGTAATAGTAGATCCAGGACCTAACTCTACAAGATCTTCAAAAGGGAAACCTGTTTTCTGACCTGAAAGAGCATTGTAAGTATAGTTGTAGAACTCATGACCAGCCAAAACGCTTAATACATGATTATTCCATTCTTTATCGTAGTTCAAAAGTTGATTCCATGTGTAACTCATGGTACGTGACGATGATTTCGACAAACGACCGTTTGAAGAAGCTGCATTACCAAACAACGGATTGTAGTAAGTTGTACCTCTTGAGTTTACTAAGTCAAAACCAATATTTGTAGTAAACTTAAGACCATTCAATAATCCGAATTTTTCATCGAAAGGAATTTCAAGATAAGATCTACTACTTAAGTTATCACTATTTGAATAGTATTTATCATTGAAAAGCAAACCAACAGAGTTGAAGTTTGGTTGAGCTCCGGCAGGTCTGTTTTTACCATAATCGTAAAGTTTTTTGCCGTTTGAATCATACATGATCTGATTGTTCTCATCCAGTTGATAAACAGGATAAATTGGAGCCATTCTCTGAGCAGAGTACCATACGTTACTTGTCGAAGAACCAGAAGCTTCATTACTGTTTGTTTTATTAAGTGCGTAGTTTGTGTTTGTTCCTACTTTCAACCAATCTGTGATTTTAGAATCTACACTCACACGTCCTGAATAACGTTGGAATGAAGTTGTAGCCAACAAACCTTCTTCGTTCAAATATCCGAATGAAGTTAAGAACTTGGTGTTTTTATTACCACCTGTTACGCTTAACTGATACTCCTGACGCAATGGATCTTCGCTTTCTGCTTCGTCCATCCAGTTTTGGTTATATCTCAATGAAGCATTGCGGTTTACTTTTCCTGTTACCGGATCAATAACCTCCTGAATAGGCATATTGTACGGATTATATTGCTGGTTATCACCAAACAAACCTGTAGTAGTACCTGTCATAGCATTGATTGCAGCCTGACCAGCCATACTTGGATCAACGCCTTTCGCGAAAATCAAGTCGTGTTTATACGCCTGGAAAGCTGATTCAAGGTAACCCGCCTGATCCATCAGATCATATCTTGGAATAGCACGAGAGCCAATACCCCAAGTTGCTTTCAAAGACACTTGAGTTTTCTCTTCTGTACCTCTTTTTGTTGTGATCATAACCACACCATTCGCACCACGAGCACCGTAAAGAGCTCCAGAAGCAGCATCTTTAAGAACTGTGATCGACTCGATATCTGCAGGGTTGATTGAGTTCAATGCTCCATCATAAGGTACCCCGTCAACTACGTATAAAGGATTACTTGAGGAGTTGATTGATCCGAATCCACGAACCACAACTGAAGCTCCGGCACCTGGCTGACCTGAACCTGAAGTCGTCTGAATCCCCGGCATTGTTCCTTCTAAGGCTTTAGAAACCGTAGCTACGACCCGTTTGTCGAGCTTGTCTGATTTCACCACATCAGATGAACCTGTCAAAGATGACTTTTTCGCTGTACCGTAAGCGGTAACTACGACCTCTTCCAAAGCTTCGGAAGATGCAGTCATTTTTACAATCATGTTTGGTTTTACCGTTTCCTCGAGAGGATTCATACCCACATAGGTAAACTTCAAGATTTTTACACCCGCAGGAACATTCAAGTTGAACTTCCCATCATAATCGGTTACTGTACCAACAGTCGTACCCTTAACCATAACAGCAGCACCCACTACGGGCTGACCATCCTCGGCTGATAATACTGTCCCTGAGACCTTTGTTTGGGCGTGGAGAAGCCCAATGCCTAAAATAAGGCTAAACAATAGAAATGTTAATCTTCTCATAAAACAATCTACTTGTTAAACATATAAATAATATACTCTTAAAAAAAATCAAATCAAAGAAGTCTGCCCCGTTGTGTATCTTATTCGATACACAAAGAATCAGCTGCATTTTTCACTTCTACCCGGAGATAAAGATTCAACTACCTGAATTATTCGGATGCATTCAACCAATTTTTCTTTACTCATTCACTGCTAATTAAAAATCACTTACATATCAGACTATACAAAATCAACATTCCTAATAAAAGTTCCGGAGAACTCGTTTTCCACACCAGATTCAATATGTTAACCATTTAAAATTAGCACATACTTATGCATTCTTTTGGCAAATGTAATAATTTTAATTTATGAACAAAATTTTCATATACTTTTTTGCAACATTTTTTTAACAGATATATCATATAAACAGCCATACAATAACTAATTATCACTATAATACAACATTTTAAAGCAATATGTTATACATATCAAAATAAACAGGGAGAATAGTGGGCTAAAAACCTTACAAAGGAAAGCAAAAAGAAAAGAGTCAAAAAGCAGAGTATTTATACACGAACAGAGGAAAGAACCTAAGAGCTATTTATTTTATAACTTGCTACTTATTTAAAAACAGATTTGGGGAAATTTCAGTTACTTATATTTAAACAAAACAGAAAATAAGTCGGAATACATTTTATCATTTTAAGATTTATTCATTCATGCAAAACGAATTATACTACAATATTTATGCAAACACTCCTATGAACAAAGAAAAGAACCTTCACATCGGGAATATATTGATTTTAAATACTTAAATCAATATTCCAGAGCAATAAACAATTCATGATTAGATTTATATAATTTATATTTATACATAACTCAACTACACATATATGTACTTCACCTGAGCTACCCTTCCCAGAAGCACCATTAAATAGCGGTTTGCGACGAAATCAAATCCCCAAAACCACTGATAATCATTCCATAAATATTCAGAATTATATTTTTATCCGGCAAACTGTTCATACTCGTCAAACGACAAAAAACCCCAAAAGTTACATAAGCAACTTTTGGGGTTCATCTCAATCTGCATCTTCCTCTTTTTTTCAATATTAGATATTGATAGAAAGATTATCTGTATTATTTATTTACTACCGCCAAACAACCATATTTTATCTTTATAGATATCTATATCTACAAAAGCCTGACTGATCGTCGGATTTGAAATGACAGAACTATTACCATAAGGCAATCTTTCTGGCCAATAATTAACACCGTTCTGATTATTAAGAGGGTTACTTAGCTTAATCCAAGTTTCACCCAGAGCACGGCAACGACGAATATCATTATATGCCTCTATCTGCTCATCACGACACTGCGAAAGATACTTTTGAATCATAATTTCTTCCAATGTCACGGTTAAGCCTGCCGCATATTCAGCCCCATTATTGACAAAATTTGTCACCTCAGGAGCCGAGTCTGAATTCTCATAATCTAAAAAAGAAAACTCAACAGCCTTTCTGAAATCTGCTGATGCATCTTGTCCTAAACGCATTTTAGCTTCAGCAAGAATAAAGTAAAGCTCACTTTTACTTAATAAATGAACGGAACAAGCTCCATTATCTAACCACGACGGTGCATTTAATTCTCTAACTAATTTTGCCTGAACAGAGTTACCTGGCTCACCTGGAGTCTCTTTACCAAACATATCATAGTCATAAACAGCAACGCGGTTATCCATTCTTTCATTCATCAATTTGATTACAGTATTTGACGATCCGGTATACTGACGACTCCAGAAAAAAGCAGTCCATGGATTATCGGTATTTACTCCATCAAAAATAGACAAATCAGCACCCTCAAATCCCGCAGATATTGCATCATTAGCAGCTTTAATAACGTCTGTCAGTACTGAAGGATTTCTAAATTGCGTATGTAAAAGATAACGAGCTTTCAAAGCATAGGCAAACCCAATCCATTTAGACGCTTTACCCGAAAACAAAAGATCCTGCGCTCCGGCATTATTAGCTGCACCTGCCGCTTTAAGATTTACAAGAGCATTATCAAGCATTCCTAATACATATTCTTGATAAATAGTTTCCTGTTTATCAAGTTTTGGAGCAAGGCATGCTGCTCCCAGTCCTGCTTCAGAACATGGAATATCTCCGTGCAGATCGGTCAACAAGGCAATATTCAAAGCAAACAAAGTCTGCGCCATCCCTAAAATATCTGTTTGCCCTGCATTTAAGCCACCCTCACTTGTTTTCTTTATAATATTTCTCAGATTTGCAATATTTCCATAAGTCCCATTCCATTCATTATCATAGGTAGTAGCCGCTGCAACCTGACTTGTATTTCTTAATTCAACCTGCATTAGTTGATTATTCCCAGTTCCAAACTCCTGTTCAGTAAACGATGACACATTCCACGCATAGTTTCCACTTATTGTAGTAAATGCGGTACTTGTAATTGCATCTGTTATTGAAAATCTGGCAGGAACAACATCTACGCCCGGATTATTTGTGTCTTTATTTAGACGATCCATAACATCTTCTGAACATGAAGTTACCGCCATCAAAGATGTTACAGCTAATATTAGTATTTTTTTCATCAGTCCTATTTTTAAAATTTAGAATGTTAATTTCAAACCGCCACCATAACTTGATGTATTTGGCAAAGAGAAACGCTCAAAATATCCACCCATATTACCATTTCCTTGCGAAGACTCAGGATCGAAGTTGGACATTTCAGCCCAAATCAAAACATTTCGAGCAAATCCAAATACAGAAATATCAACACCTCTGAATTTTGGCAACTGATAGCTCAAGGTAAGATCACGTAGTTTCAAATAACTTTGATCATAAACACCAGACTCAGTTACATTATAATACTCCTGGTAATAATCCTGACCATTCACTGTCATTGTTACTTGTTCTCCTGTTGTTTTTGATACACCTGTCACCTCAATATCACCTTCGTGATAAGGAAGAGACTCCTTAGTTGCTCCAAAGAAGTTCATTACCATATTCGTACCATGATACATCTTACCTCCATTCTGCCAACTCCATGTAGTACTCAACGATAAGCGTTTATAACGTGCTCCTAAATTGAAGCCCATAATAAAATCCGGAGAGCAGTTACCTAAGTCTACACTATTATTTGTCCCTAAAGGCATACCATTATCGTCCAACAATAACATTCCAGTTTTCTCATCGCGCTGGAAAGCTACACCATATAAATTAGGATACGTAGCTCCTTCCTGTGCGCGAACCTGCGGTTCAACAAATCCACCTAACATAATTGATTCTACACCAGGGGCAAGCTTAACCACCTCATTTTTCACTTTTGTGAAATTAACGCCTAAATCTAAAGAATAATCTTTATTATCTAATACAGCACCATTAATAGAAAACTCATGTGAGTTTGTTCTCATCTGACCCGCATTTGTCTTTAACTGGCTATAACCTGTAGACCCATCAATCGGAACATTAAATATCTGATCTTTAACATCCTGATAACTATATGTATAATCAAAACGAAGTCGATTATTAAAGAACGCAAGATCAATACCAGCCTCTAAGTTTGATGTATTTTGAGGTTTTAGATTTGGATCGTAAA
>JBOFXU010000271.1:0-1853 GCA_051654305.1 Bacteroidales bacterium
GGGAAATCCTTCACCCAATTTTATTGATCTTATATTAAAAGCCAAACCAGAACAAGTGACTCTTGTCCCGGATGCTGATGATGCACTTACTTCAAATGCGGGATGGGATACTGAGGCTAATTTTGATTTTCTTTCTAAAGTGATTAAGGTGTTTAAAGCAGAAGGGATCAGAACCTCTGTATTTGTTGATCCGGATCCACGTATGGTGGAATTTGCTGCAAAAGCAGGAGCGGATCGTGTAGAGCTTTATACAGAGCCTTATGCTAAACTTTTCCCTGTCGATCCGGCTGCAGCGGTTGCTCCTTTCGTTGAGGCAGCAGCGGAAGCTAAGCGTTGGGGGATAGGGCTAAATGCCGGTCACGATCTGAATCTCCAGAATCTTACCTTTTTTAGTGAGTCTATTGAAGGGTTAGATGAAGTGTCTATTGGTCACGCTTTGATTTCAGATGCTCTTTACCTGGGTCTTGAGGAGACGGTAAAACGCTATAAAGCTTGTTTAAAATAAGAAAGTAATAAAATAATAATTCGAACACAAAGACGATTTTCATCATGAGTTTACTATTATCAATTCAACAGGAAGCAGTTAACGTTGCATCAGATATGCCTGTACTCACAGACGTAGCGGCAGAGCAAGTTGCCAGTTTAAATTTATTGGAGTTGGCTCTAAAAGGGGGATGGATTATGATTCCTCTTCTTGTTTTATCAGCTCTTTCAGTTTATATTTTTATAGAGAGAGCCATTGTGATTAAAAGAGCGGGGAAAGAGGATACGGACTTTATGAATAAAATCAACGATTATATTCTTGCCGGAAAAATAGATTCAGCCGTTAAGCTGTGTCAGCACAATAATACACCATCTTCACGTATGATTGAAAAAGGGATCTCTCGTTTAGGTCGTCCAATGAATGATGTGTTGGTGGCTATTGAAAATGTGGGGAATCTTGAAATTTCTAAACTTGAAAAAGGGTTTCCTTTGTTGGCTACAGTAGCGGCAGGTGCACCTATGCTTGGGTTCTTAGGAACAGTATCAGGGATGATTCAGGCATTTTTCGATATGGCTAATGCAGGGAATAACGCAGATATTACATTGCTATCGGGTGGTATTTACGAGGCGTTGGTAACTACAGTTGCCGGTTTGATCGTAGGTATTGTCACTCTTTTTGCTTACAACTACTTAGTGGCTTCTGTAGACGGTGTGGTTCATAAAATGGAAGCAAGAACCATGGAATTTATGGATTTACTAAACACTCCTACTAAGTAATATAAATAGCAGAAAAATGGCATTAAAAAGAAGAAACAGAATAACAGCAACATTTAGTATGGCTTCCATGACGGATGTTATCTTTCTGTTGTTGATCTTTTTCATGGTTACCTCGACTGTCGTTTTTCCGAATGCAATCAAAGTGTTGTTGCCTCAGAGTAAACAACAGACTTCGGCAAAACCTCTAACGCGAGTTACTGTAGATAAAGAATTGAATTACTATGTTGCATTTGGTGGTGAGCGTGAGCGTCAGGTGACTTTTGATGAGATTGCTCCATTTTTGGTGAAGTGTCAGGACAAAGAACCCGAAATGTTTGTAGCGCTTTATGCTGATCAGACGATTCCATACAGCGAAGTAGTCAAAGTTTTGAATATCGCAAATGAAAATAAGTTTCGCATGATTCTGGCTACGCGTCCGAAAAAATAATAAACGTATTATGAGGAAAGACAAAACAGTAGCTATTATAGGGTCAGTGATACTCCATCTCTTGCTGCTTCTGCTTTTTCTCTTTATCGGAATGAAACGAATTATTCCGCAGGAAGAGATGGGAGTAGAAGTTGTCTTTGGGGATGTAGCTGAAGCTGCCGGCGAA
>JBOFXU010000272.1:0-2842 GCA_051654305.1 Bacteroidales bacterium
TCATCCATCATATCCATCACCGGGAGTATAGATTCTCCAAGTTCTGTCAGAGAATACTCCACATGAGGAGGAGTCACCCGGATGATGTTCTTCTGCAGCACCCCATGTTCTTCAAGCTCTTTGATCTGTTGATTAAGAACTCTGGGCGTAGCTTCCTCAAGGAGTTTATGAATTTGCGAAGGACGTAATCCTGTTTCTCTTACCGCATCAATAATACAGGGCTTCCATTTCCCGCTGAGTATTTGAAGCAATACGGTCGTACCACAAGAGAGGTCCAAAGGGATTTTTCTTTTATACATAATTTTTCTTGTAAAAATAAGATGGATTTTCGGATGCTAAAATAGTAGTTTCAGGGATAAATTTACCCCTGACTGAATAAATTCTCCCGTATTGCCACAACAATCGGGCTTACGTACTTTTGCATCAACAAAATAAAACAATTGATCAGAGTAATATTATATGAAAAAATTAGCAGTTATTACCGGGGCAAGCTCAGGTATCGGTGCCGAAATTGCCAGAGTCATCAGCGAACAGGGCCATCCTGTACTTCTTCTCTCACGTCGTGTTGAACCTATGGTAGCATTAAACCTGCCGAATGCCCTGTGTCGTTCAGTAGATGTTGCAGATCTTTCTGCGGTGCAATCTGCTATTCATGAAGCAGAGGCGATGTACGGAAAAACAGACCTATTAGTGAATTGTGCAGGACTAATGCTTCTGGGCGATTCAACCAACCAGGAATACAACGAATGGGAGCAAATGATTGACGTGAACGTGAAGGGCATTCTCACAGGTATTCATACCGTTCTGAATGATATGACACAACGTGGCGAAGGTACGATCGTTAACATCAGCTCCATTGCCGGACGTAAAACTTTCGATAACCATGCCGTATATTGCGGTTCTAAATTTGCCGTTCATGCCATTACCGAAGCTATCCGTAAAGAGGTATCCCATACCGAAGTACGTTTGATTACGATTGCTCCGGGAGTTGTAGAGACAGCGCTGTTGAGCCATACCTCTGACGAGACGATCAAAGCCAACTACGAAGAGTGGAAGAAAACCATCAATAGCGGTCTGACTCCGCAGAAAATCGCCGAATGCGTTCTTTTTGCCTACAATCAGCCTCAGGATGTCTGTATTCGTGAAATCGTTATTGCAAAAACAAAACAGGCGGATTAATATGGTTTGACCTAAAATATTTCTTCCGCTCTGCTCTGAATGACTGATTTTGTTACCTTTGCATCATAAATAATAATAAATGCAAAAGATATGAGTTTTCTAAGCAGACTTTTCGGAGGTGGAACTCCAGATGTAAATTTCAAAGAACTGGTAGCCAACGGAGCTATGATCGTTGATGTTCGCACAAAAGAGGAGTATCGTGACGGAGGGGTCAAAGGTGCGGTTAATATCCCCCTTGATCAGCTGGGTAACCATTTACAGGAGCTACCCAAAGATAAAGCGATCATTCTCTATTGTGCTTCGGGGATGAGAAGCTCAGCGGCATGCACTTATTTGAAGAAAAAGGGATATACACAGATCTATAACGGACGTAATGCAGCCTCCTTATTGTCACATCTGAAATAATCCGCATAATACTTTCTTTATATTCTCGTTTTAAGCTATATACACACTTCGCTCCGGAGCGTGTATATAGCTTTTTGTGTTTCATACACTCCCTTCCGGGCATTATATGAGAGATGTTCAACGATAAATTCAGCAGAAAACAATGAATAAATAATAAAATAACTACATTTGCACCGTATTGGTACAACGCAGACCCTCCGGTTTGCATGTATAATAGGGAATCCGATGTGATTTCGGAGCTGTACCCGCAGCTGTAATCCTCATCAAAGAACTGTACACCATGTCACTGTCCCCCCGGGGATGGGAAGACGTACGGTTTGAGGTAGCCAGAAGACCTGCCAATGCCGTTACTCATTTTATGCTTCGGGCTAAAGCATGGTCAGTTAAGATTCTGTATAGATTTTCTACCCCTTCTCCGATTACAAAATCCCGCTACTTACCATCCTTCAACTTGGAGTATTATCTTATTTTTAATAATGTAATACTTAATCGTTATGTCATTTCACATCCAATGGAGCTTATGCTTATTGAGTTCCTCACTTCTGTTCGCTTCTTGCAGCGATCAGTCTGCCGACGTCTCACCTGAAGACGATACAACTCCTGAAACCGAAAAGGTCTATCCTGTCGATTTTCGTTGTATTACCCTTAACAGCGAGGGCTCGGGGGGCGATAAACCTTCCATCTCCTACATCCGCAAAGACGGAACAATCCATCCCAACTATTTCAAGGACGTAAATCTCGAGGAGATGGTTCCCAACCCTCGTTCAGCCACTCAGATCGCTGAGAAACTCTATGTTACTCACAACTCTTATTGGCCTGTACAGAGCCAGAAGTGGGCTCAGAACGGGATCTTCGTAATGAATCCCAACACGTTCGTGTGTGAAAGAGATATCAACTTAGGCTCCAGTTTTATGCCAAGTATGGTGCAGTCCCTCGGAGGCGATTCGGTCATGGTTGTGGGTGACGATAAAAAAGAGTTGGCCAATATCATCATCGGTGATATTGATAACGATTCCGAAACCTTTGTTCGCAGACAATTTAAGGTTGATTTTCCTGTGAGTCGTGTCGTACGTGTGGGTAATAAACTCGTTGTTTCGGGAAATAAAAAACAGAAGAATGGCCTGTTTACCTACTCTCAAGTAGGAGTCTTTGATCTCAATGCGTTGCAACCCGATAAATTGAGTGTCTTAGCCCGAGAGATACATCTCTCCTCGCGCAACTCCTCTATCTTGGTCGATAAGCATCAGCGCATCTGGTT
>JBOFXU010000273.1:0-3627 GCA_051654305.1 Bacteroidales bacterium
TAGCATTTTCCGTGCTGAGCTAAAAGATGCTTTCTCTATTTTCATCCGCTACTGGAGCTTGTTTGCCGACAAACGCAGCTGCCCGTCGAATGATGAGACAGAGAGTCAGACGCTGTTGCAGCAAATCTTTGCTTATAAGAAAGACCGTGAACTGATTGAGTCGGTATTGAATGACTATAAGGCTTCTGCAAAATTCACTAAGGACAAAGCTCCTTCATTGCAAATCCGTGACATTCGTACACTATACCATGCATCGCCCGAAAGAAGCGGAGTAAGCATCACAACGATCGATCGTTCTGTGAACTCTGTCATTGAGCTTCACGGTGATAAAATTGGCTCATGCCGCGACGTTTTTGATTTTATCCGAAGCTCCGCGTTTACGAAAGTTTACGAAACTTTACTCGCTCAGGTTTACAAAAAAGTACCTGACATTTCTGATCTGGATTTCAACACAGTGAGCTCGAAGTATGGTAAGGCTATTATTCTGAAATACATAACGAATAAGAAGACCTTCCAACCGAACAGCAACGTACTCGACGATCCGATGGAACGCAACGTGATGCGCGAAATCCTGATCGAGATGGAAACCATTCTATTCTCTGACAGTAAGGTGAAAATCCTCGCTATTGACGCTACCGGAAATGCCGAGCTCGACAAAGCAAAACTGGAAGGAATAAATGTAATTCTGAAAAAATTTATCCGCGAAATTCTGCTCCACTTTAATCTGCCTTTCGAAAAAGACAGTCTGGAGCCGAGCCGTAGCGAGATTATTCGTCATACAGGTGAAATATTCGAAGACGTTACTGGCATTAAGCTGGCTGATCTTAACCTGCAAATCTGGGTAGATGAGTTCATCAACCGCCTGCGTCAGTTCGACGATTTCAAAGAGACTCGTTTGTCGCACAAAAGCATCGGATACATCATGGATACCCTTGCAAAAGGAATCCAGGGAGAAGATAAATCTGTTACTGACAGAGTGCTTTATCTGTATCTGCTTCACAACGACGACTCATTCTTTAAACTTGTATCTAAGAAACTCGAATTCTTTAGCGATAAGATCAACATGTGCGACGACGGCGAACTGAAAATGTTTACCGAAGAGTTTATTACTGAAATCCTCCCTACGGAACTGGAAGAGATCAGTAACTACATTATGCGTCGCAAAGACATTAAGATCACTGAAGACGAAATTCATAAAGTAAGCCGCAAAGTGGTGCTGTTCTTTATCAGCATGATCAAACGCACCAAGGGTACGGACTACTACAAACGCTACACCCACACGCTTGTTCGTATGGTGGAAACAGCGTTTATGAAGCAAAACTCAAGCGTCAACCAGATGGTACAGCACGGTATTTCTATTTATCGTCATTTCGATATGGAAAACCGCACGCTCGATACATTCAACAATGGTTCAATCAGCTGGATCAATACACTGATGGCGAAATGTGGGGTTATCTCTTCCGAGCAACCGGTGCAGGAGCATACACGTATCGTAACCGACGCAAAAAAACGCGAATACCCATTCCACAAAATCGATCGTCCGGAGACAAAAGAGAAAGATTTCCAGGCTCTCCAGGGACCTAACGATTATATCAAGATGCTCGAACTTCGTCCGGATTCATCGTTCTTTGCGAACCGGCTTGGACGTTTTATCGAAAACATGGATTCTGACGACTACCGCTGTAAAGTGGTAAAACACGGCATGGTAAAAGAATTGGTAATTTTCCAGAAAGGGTATATGAAATACCTGACTGACAACTACCGTTTGAACCACACTGAAGATATTTCACTGGATGATATCCGAAACTTTGTGCCGGATGTAATCAGCTTCCTCGGGGCTCCTGAGAAACTGATCTCATTCCCTCAGATTGGCTATTTCGATATTAAAGGTCCGAATGGAAACATCAAAACGATTGTGACTCCGCTAAAACAAAAGGTGGATTACTTCGGAGATGTAAAGAAACCACGTCTGACCATTATTAATGAGAAAATCAAAGAGATGGGGGGTAACCCGCGTCACGGTTCACTGTTTGCCGTAGAAGAAAACGATGGTAGCGTATTTGTCATTGAAATCAACGGGGATAGTGGTGTTGGTAAATCGGAGATGATTGCTGCATTTATCCTGAAATGGTTACGCAACAATCTCGAAGGAATCCGCTCCGTAAAATTAATTGCCGGCGATATGTTCCACGAATTCCAGGATGCCGAAGGTAATCTTTACGGAATTGGTACCGAAGTGGGCGATTTTAGCCGTACTACGGACTTTGATCCGGATTATATCCGCTACTACAAATATTTGTTTGAAAACTCTGCCGACAGTAATGTCGAGGATTTGAACTCACGTAGTACGGTGAGTGGAATGTGCGATATCACGATGCCTTATAAAATTGACATCATGCTAAGCGCAGGAAACTATTCGAAAGAAGAAGCCGGTATCACACGTATCGACAATCCTGAAAACTTCTTACTTTATATTGACTCTCACGGAGAGCGTAAAGAAAAGGCTACCAGTCAGGATGGACCGAACTTCCAGCGCACACTGAAACGCTACACGGCAGATAAAAATATTGTGGAAGTGATTGCCCGTCACGGCAACTACCTCGACGATATTCTTGACTGGGATTTCGTTGCTAACGAGAAGACGTATTACCTCGCTTCCTCCTACAAGATGATCGACAAGATCGATGTAACAGAGGTTGTCAATATGATCTTCGTCGATAAACATTTTAAGCGCAACGGACATACATACCGTATTGTTTCTGTTTCGTTTGATATGATCCGAAATCGCTTCAAAGCCCTTGTGTGCCGGGAAGATGAGGTTGAAGAAATAATTACTATCGAAAGACGTATCTTCAGTTCGATCTATGACTCGCTGGCAAGTACACCAGGCGGACAACCATTTATCGCAGAGGAAGGGCAACTTGAATCAGTTCTCAACCTTGTTCGCTGTATGAACGGTGGGAAAGATGGAAAAGGGAAAGCTCGTAATATCCAGTGTGGCGTACTTTCGACCGAGATCGGTAAAAAAGGACGCGAAATTACAGGACCTCAAAAAGCTGCGATGGAATTGAAACATCTGATTCAGGATGTGCGCGTAAACCGTCCGGAAATCAACGAAGGGAAAACGCTTGTAAAACGCTTGCTTAACGAGAAATACTTCCATATCTTCAGAGGTATGATGAATAGCTCTGAAATCTGGCGCTACAATTTCTTTATCTACCAGCTTGAGAATATGCGTAAAGCAGACTATCGACGTATGGATGATATTACGAAAAAAGTAGATATGAGCAACCTGATCAACTTTCAGCCGATCGAAGCTTCTCACACGTTTAGCCCGCTGTTGGTCAATCCAAATCTGAATATCGAATTGTCAAGCTTCAGCGAGACTTTCGAAGAACTGATGAGTTTGCCTAACTACCCTGCCTTCGCCGAAGAATTTACGGCGAAGATGGATTTGCTTTATCAGGCAGAGGGATACAGCGAAGAGACGAACATCAATAATATGATTGTTCAGCTCCTGTTGCTTGAAGGCTATGTAACCACCGAAGATGTAGCTCGCGGAAGCGTAATCGAGAAGGTGAATCGCGAAACTATTGCAGCGGCTAAATACGCTGTTGTGAAATACAT
>JBOFXU010000274.1:0-2554 GCA_051654305.1 Bacteroidales bacterium
CTATACAACTATATACCAAACACTTAAACCTAAAAATACAATAGGGTGACGAATGGTGACGAATAAAAACAGAAAAACCTGTGTAGTATACATTGACTGATCGCTGTATAAAGAGGCTGTTGCTGACTCCATATGGAAAAGTTCAAACGTATCAACCCGAACGTTCAAACGTATGAACTTAAACGTTCATTTAAATGAAAATATATTTTCATACGTTTGAACCGGCACGTTCATTTAAATGAACTTTTGAGAAGATACGTATCAAAATTGCATGCTTCTAAAGCATGTATAACTCTGCACTTATCTGAGAAAGTGGTAGTTTATAGCTCTGTGAATTTTACTCCTTTTACTAAATTAGCCCGCAAACAGACATTAATAAACGAAGCTGAGGTCCACAGTTGTTGTCCCGAACCATCTATTAAGCCCGAAGGCAGGACAACCTTTTCGTGAAAAGTCCCGAAGGTTCCCCAATCACTATTCTTATCACTTGCAAACTTAGTTCCTAAGGTACGAGCTAACAACGCAGCATTATACCCCGTATAATCTTTTTTCTCAGCAATCTCCTTCGCATAGAGAAAGAATGTACTGCAGAATGGCCAGGATGCCATATTGTGAGCTCCTTTATTATCTGGCAAAAAAGGATGGATCAAAGGAATGCCAACATCTGAAGTCGGATAGTCTGATAGCGCTTTCAAAGCCTCTTTTCCCTCAACGATTTTAAATATAATTGCAAATGCCGTTCCGAGATTATGCTGATGTTTGAGAGTAACTCCATAGCGGTCTTTATAGTAGGTTAAAGTACCATCGGGCAGGATCAACTCTTTTCGAATTGCCGCTTTGAGATTTTTGGCACGCTCCTTCCATTGTTTTGCCTCTTTTGGAAGATTCAGCTTCTTTGCTACTTTTTCCATAGTCAGCATAGCCCGATAATAGATACAATTGGTGGAAGTTCCTTTTAATAGGACACAATCGGCAATAGACATACCATTGGGATAGGCTGATGATGTTAAGTCCTGAAATGTTGGTTGCGCTCTGTACAGTCCATCCGAAGAGTCGAACCAGGGGTCATACAGAAACTCGAAATTGTATTTTGCCGTCTGATAGAACCACTCCCAGTCTGCAAGATCCGGATGCGATTCAAACAGGTGGTCTGTAGCCCAAATCCAGACAACATCGTCTGTACGACGAGTATAACTATTGGTCTTATACTTACTCATCACTTCCTTTTCGTTGTCTGTGATCACCTCCCAGGGAGCATTGATCTCTGGTATTACATGCGGAGAAGATACTTTATACCCAATTCGCGCTCTCACATCTCTTGTAATTTTAAGCGATTGAAGCATCAGTTCCGGGTAAATGCTGTTTAGCCCCAACAATCCGGCAAATGAAATATCGCGGTTATAAATTCTGTCGGTGTACCTGGTCCCTGCCGAGAAATAACGACCGTGCTGATTCTCTACAATGTTACGTTCGGCGTCATTCAATGCTATTTGCCACATTTTCATTCCTATTTCTGACGCATCCGAGGTAAGTGGTATATTACACAATGGTTGTACACTTGGTAGATCCGTCGAGTTGAATCCTCCCAATGCATCTGTAAGGGATGACTCAGTCAGGACTAAAGGTCCCCCTTTGTACACAGGTCGTCCTGAAGTGAAGAATACACACACTAAAAAAGCAACTAAAAATTTCATAGCCTTCATATAGCAATAGATTTTAATGTAAACTACAAAGAAACAACACTATTTATCAGCTATCCGAGCAAAAAGATCTCATCTGTATGGCGAAAAAGTCTAAAACGCATACATTCAAACTCTTAATATTCATAAGTAGATACTTAAATTTATATGGATTTTAACGATATATTGTCTAATTACAGTATAACAAAAACACCCAATCCTTAGAATTGATGAATAATTTTTAGCTCTGAGGAGATATTGAAACAAAAGGCACATAATGATGGGACGAATTATACCACCACTCACTTTTTAATTTACTTTCCTTTGCATATCTAATCAATACTTAAAATTTAATGCAAATGCTTAGAAAAACTGCTATTCTGTTATTAATCTTTCTAAACTCATTACTTGTCATTGCTCAAGAACGTGAGATATCGGGAAAGGTTTTAGATTCCAACGGGGAAAGCTTGATTGGGGTCGCTGTTATTATCAAAGGAACTCAGATTGGAACAAGTACTAATTTTGATGGAGAGTTCCAGTTGGCAAACGTGAAAGACAACTCCACACTTGTTGTATCTTATGTAGGTATGGACAAGCAGGAAGTGCAGATTGAAAAGGGGAAAAACATTTATGATATTGTCCTCAAGGAGAGTGGAATTGCTTTAAATGAATTGGTGGTTATCGGTTATGGTACAACCACAAAGCGAAAAATGGTAGGATCCGTTTCTTCTGTTACCTCTAAACAGTTGGAGCGTACCCCCTTCTCCTCGGTTGCTCAAGCACTTCAAGGGCAAGTACCAGGGCTTTTTATTCAAGGAAATGGAGGTAGTATCGGATCAGCGCCTTCTATGTCCATCCGTGGTGGTGAGGAACCA
>JBOFXU010000275.1:0-1538 GCA_051654305.1 Bacteroidales bacterium
TGATAAACTGATTTTTGTCAACGACAATACTGTCGATTACAACAATATCATCAATACCTTCCATCAGTCTTAGTCCCATATCCGTACGTTCAGCAAGAATTTCTCCCATCTGAGTCTGCTCTTTGGTCAGCTTCTTAAATGACAAGTAGGTGTCGATTGCATCTTGAGCATCATCAAAACGGTATTCACTGTTGTACAGCTGAGCTAAATAGCGGTACGACTCCTGGATGTTTCTTTTAGAAGCAAGTTTCAGGTATTTTTCCGCCTTATTCTGCTCACCGGTTTCGAAGTAGCAAACTCCAAGCCAGTGGTTAAGAGAAGCATCATTGGGGCGTTGTTTGATATATTTTTCGAAAATAGGTTTTGCGTTTGCATATTCCCCTTTTAGATAAAGTTGTTTCCCGGCATCAAGTGTCTGAGCCATCGACAGGGTCATAAATCCAAAACCAATTAACAACGAATATATTCTTTTCATTTGTTTAAAATTATAGGTTTATAAGTTTACGTCTGGTTGCTGAAGTTCTTATTTCTCGAATATTTTCTTGAGCAAGTCCGGACGTTTCAAGCGTTTTAGTGTCTGTGTAATTTGTTGTCTGCTTTCGGGTTGATACCAAAAGAAGAAAAGGCGCTGGGCCAGTTTCTGTTGTTTTGACTTCGCTGTATATACTCGTTGTCCTGTGTAAGGATGAATACCTGTATAGTAGATCTCTGTCGCCAGTGTCATCGGTGTAGGGGTAAAGTCCTGCACTTGTTCCAGACGGAAGTTCATACGTTTAGTTCGGATGGCAAGATCAGCCATATCCTCATCCTGACATCCCGGGTGACTTGAAATAAAGTAGGGGATAAGCTGCTGTTTCAGTCCGCATTTGTCATTGATCGTATCGAACTGTTTTTTGAATTGTTCGAATAGCTCAAATCCAGGCTTACGCATCAGATCCAAAACTTCCTTAGAAGTATGCTCAGGAGCTACTTTGAGTCTTCCTGAAACATGGTTCTGGATGACCTCTTCAATATATTTTCGAGCTGCAACATTGAGTTCCTCTTCGTTGTTGCGGTGTAATAGCAGGTCATAGCGGATACCACTTCCGATAAATGACTTCTTAATTCCGGGAATGGCATCTACGGCTTTGTAGATATTCAACAGCGGACGATGGTCATTATTCAGATTCTGGCATACTTTTGGGAAGATACACGAAGGTTTCTTGCACTTTTTGCAAATGCTAAGATCCTTTCCTCCCATTTGATACATGTTGGCAGACGGGCCTCCAAGATCGCTCAGATAGCCTTTAAAATCGTCCATCTCTGTGAGAGCTTTCACTTCTTTCAGAATGGAGTCTTTGGATCTTGATGAAATGAATTTTCCCTGATGTGCAGCAATTGTGCAGAACGCACATCCACCGAAACATCCACGGTGAATGTTCACCGAGAATTTAATCATCTCGTATGCCGGTATATGTTTCCCCTTGTATTTCGGGTGAGGCAGGCGTGTATAAGGGTAATCGAACGATTCGTCGATCTCTTCAGTACTCATAGGTGGG
>JBOFXU010000276.1:0-2446 GCA_051654305.1 Bacteroidales bacterium
AGAGGAGAGAGATTCAGCAGAATCTCTCTCCTCTTTTTTTATCTATATGATGATTCCACTGCCCAGACACAGGCGAGCATCCTGGTCATAGATAACTCCGAATTGTCCGGGGGCTATCCCCGTGATGGCATTGTCGGAGTGTATGTGTACAATGTCGTCTTTCTTGATGATATATCCCTTAGTAAAGTCAGGAGTGTGCCGGATCTTAAAGTTGATCTCAGCCCCGTCATGGAGATTATCAATCGGATTGTGGCTGATGAACCGGAATCCATGCAGGTACAGGTCATGCTCGTTATTGTGCAGATTGTAGTTGTTTGCATGTGATACATAAACAATGTTCTGCTCAATATCTTTTTTGATTACAAACCAAGGTCCGCCGTGCAGCCCGATTCCTTTTCGCTGGCCGATGGTGTAAAACCAGTAGCCGTTGTGCTCCCCGAGGATCTTCCCCGTTTCCAGCTCAATGATCTTACCTTTCTGTTCACCGAGGTAACGTTTGATAAAATCGTTGTAGTGGATTTTTCCTAAAAAGCAGATTCCTTGTGAATCTTTACGCTGAGCACTGATAATATTTGTTTCGGTAGCCAGTTGACGTACTTCACTTTTCAGCAGGTTGCCGAGAGGAAACATCAGCTTGTTGAGTTGCAGACTGTTGATCTGCCCCAGGAAATAGGTTTGATCCTTCACCTTATCTTTCGCTGTTGAAAGGTAGGTGTGTCCGTCAAGCTGAGTGGTGGATGCGTAGTGTCCGGTAGAGATAAAGTCAAACTCCTTGCCCCACCGGTCATTGAAGTATCCGAACTTAATGTATTTATTGCAAAGCATATCGGGATTTGGGGTAAGTCCTCTCTTTACGCTATCGATCACGTATTGAATGACTGTATCCCAATATTCGTCGTGCAGAGAAACCATTTCCACGGGCAGACCGTATTTTTTGCCCAACCATTTGACGATAATCATATCGTCTTCTGCCGGACAGTCAATATAGCCGTGTTCGTCTTCCATGCCGATCTTTATGTAAAAAAGAGTAGGGTTATAGCCCTGCTCTTTTAATAAATGTACGGTTGCGGAGCTATCCACACCGCCCGATATTAATGCTGCAATTGTACTCATTGAATTATTTAGGCATTTGCATTTCCATGTTACCCATAAACATGATCTGATTTTTCTCGTGACTGTTTACGCGAACAGAGCTTGATCCGTCAGGGGAGATATCCATGTTAATTGTATATGAATCATATTTGCTATTCACATGCATTTTAACTTTGTACATTCCCTTTTTGGTTCTTGTCACTACGTAGTCCTGAATTTTCTCTTTAAACTTAATACCTGATTCAGAATTGCCCATTGGAGCGCTAAAAACACGTCCGAAATAAGGCATATAACTAAACGCTGAATCGTTGCGAACAGTAAAGCTGTATCCACCGCCCAGATTGACAAGTTTACCACCTGTTGGGTACGCTGTGTAAACATTGATTTTGTAATCTACTGAAGCGAGCATTCTTTCTACTTCAGATTTGGTTGCTGCTTTTACAGCCTGTTTTGTAGTTGAATTGTAGCTACTTGAGCAGGACATTAGTAAAAGAGGCAAAATCATAAAAATTAACTTTTTCATATGCTTGTAAGATGATTGAATATAAGTAAATGATAGACACTGATGAAGAACAACAGTCGGTCGACTTTTGTTCTCGTGGTGAAAATATATATAAGAGTTTGATTTACAAAGCAGTTTTTGTGGTATTGAGAGGCTATTCTGTTTTTTTAGAAATTGGTGAACAGGTATTATATTTTGCTTGGTAAACAGACGGGAATATGTGTTATTGGAATAAAAAAAGGTGTGCCTGGAGTAGCACACCTTCTGTATATCAATCAAATAAATGTTTGAACTTTTTGAAGAATCCTTCCTTCTTTTCGTTGGTCGGAGTGAAGGACGAAGATTGAGAAAGTTTCTCAATTGTTTTCTTTTCTTCACTTGTCAGGTTTTCCGGAATGTAGATACTGATGTTGATCAGTAAGTCTCCGGTTCCATATCCGTTAAGGCTTGGAAGACCTTTTCCACGAAGACGAAGTACTTTCCCCGGTTGAGTTCCGGCGTCAATCTTAACTTTTGCTTTTCCATCCACCGTTGGTACTTCGATTGTTTTACCAAGTACAGCTTCAGGGAAAGAAAGAAGAAGGTTGAAGATTAAGTCGTTGTCATCACGAATAAGTTCCGGATGCGATTCTTCTTCTACCAGGATAAGCAGATCCCCGTTTTCGCCTCCACGTCTGGCTGCATTACCGCCTCCTCGCATAGAGAGCTGCATGCCATCGGCAACACCTGCAGGGATATTGATAGTCATTACCTCTTCGTGAAGTGTTACCCCTTCGCCAGAACAATGGCTACATTGTTTTGTGATGGTTTTACCTTCACCATTACAAGTAGGACAAGGTGCTGCAGTCTGGA
>JBOFXU010000277.1:0-5062 GCA_051654305.1 Bacteroidales bacterium
ATTTTTTCACCTACTTTTGTAGCCGTAAACGCAAAAGCGTTGATACGCCTCTTTAGCTCAGTTGGCCAGAGCACGTGATTTGTAATCTCGGGGTCGTTGGTTCGAATCCGACAAGAGGCTCAAAAAAGCAGTAACGAAAGTTGCTGCTTTTTTTTGTTTATAATGTTTTTTTTAAGTGATATGTAAAAAAAACAGCCAAACTATTTGCTAAAATAAAAACTATTTCTACCTTTGTGCTCGGGTAAGTCCTATACGGTCAGCTCCCTTCGAATCCCCCAGGGTTTGATCGCAGCAAGGGTAGTAGGTTGTAGCGGCGCGATATAGTCAGCTTACCCACTTGCCTCTTTAGCTCAGTTGGCCAGAGCACGTGATTTGTAATCTCGGGGTCGTTGGTTCGAATCCGACAAGAGGCTCAAAAAAGCAGTAACGAAAGTTGCTGCTTTTTTTTTGTTTATATCTTATCGAAGTGCGGGTCTATACCTAAAGTTGTGTGAATGTTACACGTTTATCCGGAATACGCGTAGATTTAATATTGTATAAACAAAAATAGTTAGCCTTCCCCTCATTCACTTTCCCTCAGTTGTCTTCATTGGCATTTCGCCCATTTCGTTGATCTGTATAATCAGACCAAGGAGTAAAATTCTTTGAAAAGTTCATTTAAATGAACGTACCTGTTCATACGTATCAACGCAAACGTTCATTTAAATGAAAATATATTTTTAAACGTATGAACCGGCACGTTGATACGTTTGAACTTTTGGGTTAATACAAATGAAAATTCCGGAGGCTCCTTCTTTCCGGGGTGAAGGGACAGTCGGATGATTTGAAGCCTGTGTAAAACGAAAAAATACAACATCATGAGATTATGAACACAGATCGAAAGGGCAAAGACCCGACAGAAGGAGCTTTGCCCTTTCGAAGGTTAAATGGGAATCAAGCGAATGGTGATGCTACAGTATACCTACCATCGATATTCCCTCTAAGCTATTTGTACAGGATTAGGAATATGATGTCATCTGAATTTCGTCGATTAGATGTGATAACTATCTATTTGTAAATAAATAGGAGTAATTTAGGTGCTATTTTAATCAAACGGTTCGGTAATAGTATTTTGGCTTGCAAAACTTCTTTTCTATTTGTTTTGTCTCCCTCATAATATCTTTTACATTTGCGGTTATTCTATTATTGATCAATCTGATTAATTATCAAATGCCGAATTAAAAACCAACATATAATTCATTATGAACGGACAAGTAAAAGTAAAAGAGTTGGATAGAGTTGTTATCCGTTTTTCCGGAGATTCCGGAGACGGTATGCAATTGGTAGGGAATATATTCTCGAATCTGTCCGCTATTTTCGGAAATGAAATATCTACGTTTCCCGATTATCCGGCCGAAATGCGTGCACCACAAGGATCTTTAAGTGGTGTTTCTGGATTTCAGGTACACTTAGGGGCATCAAAAGTACTTACCCCGGGGGATAAAGCTGATGTTTTGGTTGCTATGAATCCAGCTGCACTTAAGGTTAACAAAAACTACTTGAAACCACAGTGTGTAGTTATAATAGATGAAGATTCATTTACTGAAGTGGATCTTAAAAAGGCTATGTTTACAACTAATGATCCTTTTGCCGAATTAGGTCTGAATGACGTTCAGATTATTTCAGCCTCGATTACGTCAATGACAAAATCGGGATTAGAGGGTTATGGACTCGATAATAAATCAGCGCTTCGTTGCAAAAATATGTTTGCCTTAGGTCTGATCTGCTGGTTGTTCAATCGTCCGATTGACAGTGTACTACCACTTCTTAAAAAGAAATTTTCAAAGAAAGAGGCTATTATGCAAGCCAATATTAAGGTGCTAACGGATGGTTATCATTTTGGAGCAAATACGCATGCCTCTGTTTCTACCTATAAAATCGAAGAAAACAATCATCCTCAAAAAGGGTTTTATACCGATATTAATGGTAATACAGCTACTGCTTATGGATTAATCGCAGCTGCTGAAAAGGCAGGATTACCTCTTTTCCTGGGAAGTTATCCGATTACACCTGCAACGGATATTTTGCACGAACTGGCTAAACGTAAAGATCTTGGAGTAAAGACTGTTCAGTGTGAAGATGAAATTTCGGGTATTTGTACCGCTATCGGAGCAAGTTTTGCCGGTAACCTTGCTGCTACGTCTACATCAGGTCCCGGTCTGGCTCTTAAAGGAGAAGCGATCGGATTGGCTGTTATGGCGGAGATCCCTCTTGTGATCGTTGATGTTCAGCGTGGAGGTCCATCAACAGGACTTCCGACAAAAACAGAACAATCAGATTTGATGCAGGCTTTATATGGCAGAAATGGCGAGTCGCCTGCTGTAGTGCTTGCTGCTAAAACTCCGACGAACTGTTTTGATATGGCATACATGTCTTCAAAAATTGCTTTAGAACACATGACTCCGGTTATTTTGCTTACCGATGGATTTATTGCTAATGGATCCTCGGCGTGGAAAATTCCGAAACTATCCTCCTATCCGGAAATTAATCCTCCTTATGTTTCTGATGAGTTAAAAGAAGGCTGGAAACCTTACCAGCGAAATGAAGAAACAAAGGTTCGTTACTGGGCTATTCCAGGCCAAGAAGGTTTTGAACATCGCATAGGTGGATTGGAAAAAGATTATAAGACGGGTGTAATTTCAACAGATCCGATCAACCACCAGATAATGACTGATACACGACAGGCGAAGATCGACAAAATTGCCGACTTCATACCAGAGCTGGCTATCGAAGGAGATGCCGATGCAGATGTTTTAGTTGTTGGATGGGGAGGTACTTACGGTCACCTTTCTTCAGCTGTTGATGCGCTCAATATGGCTGGAAAAAAGGTTGCTCATGTTCACTTTGAATATATAAATCCACTTCCTAAGAATACTGAAGAGGTACTTTGTCGATTCAAAAAGATTGTGGTTTGTGAGTTAAACCTTGGTCAGTTTGTGGGTTACTTACGTATGAAGTATCCTTCAATACAGTTTGAACAATACAATAAAGTTCAGGGACAACCATTTATGGTTTCTGAATTGGAGGATTGCGTTACTAAATTAATGGAGGAAAAATAACAATGAGTACACAATATACAGCTAAAGATTTCAAAAATGAGCAACAGATAAAATGGTGTCCCGGTTGTGGTGACTTTGCTGTTTTAAATTGCTTGCATAAAGCGATGGCTGAAGTAGGTGTTGCACCTCATAATACGGCTGTTATATCAGGGATTGGATGTTCATCACGTCTACCCTACTATATGGGATCTTATGGCTTTCATACGATTCATGGTCGTGGGTCTGCAGTTGCTACAGGAGTAAAAGTAGCGAATCCGGATTTAAGTGTATGGCAGATCACTGGAGATGGAGACTGTCTTGCAATTGGTGGAAATCACTTTATTCATGCTGTACGTCGTAATATAGATATAAATATTGTTCTTTTGAATAATAAGATTTATGGTCTTACGAAAGGGCAATATTCACCGACAACCGAGAGAGGATACGTAACTAAATCCTCCCCTTTTGGTACAGTTGAAGATCCGTTTATTCCTGCAGAGCTTGCTTTTGGAGCTCGTGGAAATTTCTTTGCACGCTCCCTGGATATTGATCTGGCATCTACCACAGAGTGTATGGTTGCAGCTTCTCAGCACAAGGGAACCTCTGTAATCGAAGTGCTTCAGAATTGTGTGATCTTTACCGACGGTATTCATAAGTATTACTCAGATAAAGAAAATCGTGCAGATCGTACGATTATGCTTCGTCAGGGGGAAAAAATGATTTTTGGTAAGGATAACAACAAAGGAATCGTACTGGATGGATTTAATCTGAAAGTGGTTACAATCGGAGAAGATGGATATACAGTGGATGATTTGCTGGTTCATGATGCAACGACTCATGACAATACATTGCACTTTAAACTGGCTGCTATGGAAGGACCGGAATTCCCGTTGGCCTTAGGTGTGATCCGCCATGTGGATGCAATCAATTATGATCAGGCGGTTGTAGACCAGATACAGAGAGTTCAGAATAACTCGAAAGTGAAATGTTTTGACGATCTGATGATGAGTGGAAATGTTTGGGAAATCAAATAAATAAACGAAGTAAAAAAGAGTGTTTCGTTATAATTCTATACGAAATACTCTTTTTTTTATTGTGCTTTTATGGGATATGTTTGAATACTTAAACTTATTGAGTGATTGTTATTTCATATGTATTGATTTACTTTGTGTCCAAACTAAAAGAGGTAAAGTATGAGAAATTTATTTACAAGCATATTTTTTGTAATTACGATGGTGGTCTTTGCTCAAAGCAACGGAGATCAACTTATTAACTGTAAATGGTTTAATAACTCAGGAACGAATCGGATCCAGTTTAAAAAAGAGAGTAACGGAAAGTACACTGCCCGTGTAATCTGGTTGGCAGAACCTAATGATAAACAAGGGAATCCTCTTTTGGATGCAAAGAACCCGGATAAAGAAAGACGAGGTAATAAACTGATAGGTACACCGATTTTATGGGGTTTAAAATTCGAGGACGGTAAATGGGTGGACGGAACACTCTACTCTCCTTCTAAAGGAATTACGGTAAAAGGATCGGTTACGATCAATCAAAATGGGGAACTTGTTTTGAAAGGTACAAAATTCGGCATTTCTCAAACAGAAGTATTTAAGAAGGAAAGTCTTTGATTAATAATGGATTGACTATATATATTTAATCGATTTATTGATAGCCAAATCTTTTTTTGAAAAAAAATGGGGCAATAATTTGTATGTGTAAAAATAAACCCCTACCTTTGCAACGCATTTGAGAAATAATGCAAGTCGCTGATTCGCTAGCTCAGCTGGTAGAGCACAACACTTTTAATGTTGGGGTCCTGGGTTCGAGCCCCAGGCGGATCACTTAGAAAAAGGAGTTAAGATTATTCTTAGCTCCTTTTTTTTGTACATAAAGAATCGTAGTATCTTTACACTATAATATATAAAAAGATAAGCTATGGACGGAACCAGAAGAAGCGATATCAAGATTGGACAATTAGTCAATAT
>JBOFXU010000278.1:0-1588 GCA_051654305.1 Bacteroidales bacterium
AATATAGTCCGAAACGATTCTTTAAATAGGTTTTACCCTCGCCATCGATTACCGTATCTTCCTGATAAGGCATGGCTGTAATGTCTTCACGCAAAGAGTTAGAGAGCGCAACGAGATTGAAATCATTCTCGTTATAGATAAATTTCCCTTCTCGCTCAATACGTTCGGTCAAGACCTTGAACGCAGAGATATAAGAATCATGGGTAGGATAGTGCTTGTTCTCTAACGACTGTAAATTTGGAATTACGACAATGTGCGGACGATAGAACTGATGAAAAGGCTTATTGTCTTTCTGAGGCACCGGATTTTCTGTACCTACCAATAATACAATTCTCGCATCATAACTAAGTCTGACATTCTCATCGAATCCTTTGATCGGATCCAGCGCGATATAATCGACATGGATTTTATGCTTATTAAGCGCATAAAGCATCATACCCAAGATAGTGCTTTTCCCTTGAGATCCGCTGATAACAAGTCGAACTTTATCTTTGGAAAGCCAATACACAAATTCAGGAAATGAAATTACCTGAAGATTGAGCTCTTTTGCCTTGCTCAGTTCGACATTAGTATCGTCAATATCGAGTGCTGGCACGACAAAGTCAATACCTTTTTCAATATTTTCTCCAAAAAAACCTTCTTGATCCGGCAACAGCCCGCTATCTTCCAGTGCTGATCTCTCGTTCTCATCTAAATGAATATATGAGGAAGTAACCTTGTAACCCTGCTTGTGTAAAGCAATGGCTAAATTGCACAATGTGGGTTCACCAATCGAAATAAAATGGATATGTGTCATAAATGAACTTGTACCTTTGAATTAGCGAACACGAAAAAATCGGTCCATCTCTTCAATCGGGGAGAAAATTAGACTCCCTTTCAATATCACAAAGGTAATAGGTTTTCGCTGAACCCGCAATTTAATAAAATAGCATTTTCGAAAACTTTTGTGTAAAATAGTTCGCAAATGCTACATATACCTTTGAGATCATGAGGAAAGAGGAGAAAGCTAAACAATAATGGGGGATCGTCTGAACTTCTAACACTTTTCTAAAAAAAGGCTCTGAATAGAAGTTTGAGAATAATACGGACAAAAAACGGATTTCACACGAGCTTAAAAAAAAACGGTCGGCAAAATTTGCCGACCGTTAAATTTATCGTGAGATGATTGGATTTATTAAGCTCCGAAATCATCAAACATAAGCATTTCACGAGGAACACCAAGATCCCAAAGCATTTTCTCAACTGCTTTAGCCATTGGACCAGGACCACACATGTAGTACTCGATATCCTCAGGTGCTTCGTGTTTAATCAGATATTCATCCTGGATCACCTGGTGAATAAATCCTACGTAACCTGTCCAGTTATCTTCTGGCTGAGGCTCAGAAAGTGCGATATTGAAAGTAAAGTTAGGGAACTCTCTTTCGATTGCACGGAATTCTTCTTCGTAGAAGATCTCACGTTTTGAACGTGCACCGTACCAGTAACTAATCTTACGGTCAGTTGTTTTCAACGTGTTCAACAAGTGGAACAAGTGAGAACGAAGTGGAGCCATACCAGCACCACCACCTACGTATAACATTTCACGTTT
>JBOFXU010000279.1:0-1311 GCA_051654305.1 Bacteroidales bacterium
TGCTTCTGACAATTGTGCAGATCAAACCTGCTTCCCCTAGTCTATTAGCGGAGAGACTAACTGAAAACGGAGGATGGATTCAAGTTGCTCTTTTTTCTCTTTATGGAGGGTTCATCAGCTACAAGATGTCGGACAGGAACAACAGAGCCAGATGGAGAGGTCGAATCTGGATGCTCTTCTCATTTGTGTTTTTTTCGCAACTCCTATTAGGTCTATGCATTGATTCACTTTTTCTGATGAGCGGCAAACTTCACTTTCCAATACCTGGTTTGATTCTGGCTGGACCGATCTATAGATTCGAAATTGGCTTTATGCCTATTTTGTTATTCTCAACCATCCTGTTATCAGGCCCGGCATGGTGTAGTCAGTTGTGTTATTTCGGAGCTTTTGATTACTACGCATCCAATCAATCAGGGCAAAGACCTAAACATATTGATTGGTTCTCTCCGAAACTCCGTTTCACCATGCTTACATTAATAGTATGTGCAGCATTTGTTCTGCGGATTTTAAAGATAGGAGAACCTCAGGTATCCATTCTATCTGTCATTTTTGGAATTACAGGGATCGGATTCATGGTTCTTTTTTCAAAAAAATGCGGTATAATGACTCATTGTACAAGTTATTGTCCGGTTGGAGCTGTAGTAAGTCTTACGAAAAAGGCGTCTCCATTCCGGTTCGAACTTAATAATAACTGCAAGAAGTGCATGAGCTGCATAAAACATTGTAAATATGGTGCTTTAAATTCCGAACAGATCAAAATCGGGAAGATCGGAATAACTTGCACGTATTGCGGAGACTGCCTGAAGGGCTGTAAACACAATGGATTCGAGTATCGCTTTTTAAATCTATCAACGAAACGAGCCGAACTGCTATGGATCATTATCACTGTTACCTTACACAGTTGTTTCATGGCTATCGCCCGAATATAAATCAGAATATAACTACACAAGCAGATGAGTAATATAAATTACGATTTAAAGCAAATCAAAGCACTACTATTTGATGTAGATGGAGTACTTTCAGCTGATATGATTCCACTTCATCCCAGTGGTGAACCAATGAGAATGATTAATATTAAGGATGGCTATGCAATGCAGCTGGCTGTAAAAAAAGGTCTGCAGATCGGGATCATTACTGGTGGAAATACAATGGCTGTACGTAAACGCTTCGAAGCTTTGGGGGTTAAACATATCTACATGGGTTCTTCGGTAAAAATCAATGATCTGAATAACTTCATGGAGCAAACGGAATTGCAACCAAACGAAATCCTTTATATGGGAGATGATATTCCAGACTTCGAGATTATGCAGG
>JBOFXU010000280.1:0-6927 GCA_051654305.1 Bacteroidales bacterium
AAGACAATCTTCCGATTATTGGAGCAAACGTCTGGGTGAAAAATGGAACCGAAGGTGCTATAACAGACATCGACGGAAACTACTCCATCAAAGTCGACGGAGTAGCCCCTGTACTTACATTTTCATATGTAGGTATGGCTACAAAGGAAATTGCAGTTGGTGAGAAGACGATAGTCAATGTTAACTTATCTCCTGACACAGAGCAAATCGACGAAGTTGTTGTCGTTGGCTTTGGTAGCCAGAAGAAAGAGAGTGTAGTCGGTGCCATTTCCACAGTTGACGTAGCTAATCTAAAAATTCCTTCTGCATCTGTATCAAATGCATTAGCTGGACAACTTGCCGGAGTTGTGGCTATGACCCGTTCAGGTGAACCCGGAAAAGGCAGTAGCTCTGAATTCTACATCCGAGGAGTATCTTCATTCAAAGGCACATCAAAGCCACTCGTTCTCGTAGATGGTATCGAACGAGACCTTGACTTGGTGGACACCGATGATATCGCATCCTTCTCTATTCTAAAAGATGCATCTGCATCTGCTGTTTACGGTGTGCGTGGAGCGAATGGAGTTATTATTATCACTACAAGAAAAGGCTCCGAAGGTAAGGCTAAAATCTCCTTTCGCGCTGAGGCTGGTATAACTCAGCCAACAAAAATGCCTAAAATGGTTAACTCGATGCAATGGGCTGAATTATACAACGAAGCACTTGGTCGTGAATACTATACTCAGGAGGAGATTCAAAAATATGCCAATAACACTGATCCGGATCTTTATCCAAACGTAAACTGGATTGATGAGCTTTACAGAGATCACGCATCAAACCAACGTGTTAATCTTAATATCACCGGAGGTGGTAGCATTGCCAAATATTACATCTCAGGAGCATTTTATAACGAAGGATCAATCTTCAAAAATGCAGGAGACAGGTATGACTACAACTCCTCTATCAACTATAATAAATTTAATTTCCGAGCAAACATCGATTTATCTTTAACTAAATCGACGACTGTCAATGTTAATTTGGCAAATATCTATGAGAAATCGTTTCGTCCGGGAGCTGGCACCGGGGATATCTGGGGATATACCTTTGCTACTTCACCAAATGCTTTTCCTGTAGAATATTCCGATGGAACGATCTCAGCTCCGGCTTCCGCTTCTGGATTTAATCCATGGAATTTACTTGTACACTCCGGATATAGCGAGCAATTCTGGAATTCTTCTCAATCTCTAATAGGGCTGAACCAGGATTTCAGTGAAATAATTACACCAGGGTTAACAGCTCAGCTTAAATTTTCGTGGGATGCATATAATACATCAACTCAGCTCAGAAAAAAAGAGCCTCGTCAATACCATGCTACTGGAAGAGACCCCGAAACCGGGGCGTTAATTTACGATCAGATCTATGCCGGGTCTGAAGAATTAGCTTACTCAAGAAGCACTGATGGTACTATGACAACATACCTCGAAGGGTCAATCAACTATTCACGTTTATTTGCAGAAAAACATCGTGTTGGTGGTCTCTTTCTATACAATCACAAAATACATACCAGAACCCAGGACGATGATAAATTCCGTTCCCTTCCGTACAAAAATCAAGGGGTAGCCGGACGTGCTACTTATGCTTTCGACGAAAGATATTTTGCGGAATTTAATGTCGGATACAATGGATCTGAAAACTTTGCAAGAGGGAATCGATTCGGATTTTTCCCTGCTGGAGCTATTGGATGGATGGTATCTAATGAAGATTGGTGGCAACCTATGAGTAGAAGCATTGACATGCTTAAACTTAAGGGGTCGTATGGTAAAGTTGGTAACGACGCAATCGGTGGTGGACGCCGTTGGATGTATGAACCTACAATTGTATCCGGTGGATCATGGTATTTTGGTGAAACCGGAGGCGAAGGCGGCGGTGGTATTCGTGTTGGAGACGTAGAAAACTTAAACGTGAGCTGGGAAGAAGCTCTTAAACTAAATGCAGGTATTGAAATTTCTCTTTTTGAAAAACTTAAAATACAAGCAGATTACTTTAATGAGAAACGTACAGGGATTTTCTTACAACGTGCTGGACTACCTGCAATCGTAGGGATTGCAAACGTTCCTTACACAAATATTGGAGAAACAAAGAATCAAGGTTTCGACGGTACAATAGAGTACAATCAGAAAGTTGGAGAAGTTTACCTTACAGCAAGAGGTAACCTCACATATAATAGAAATAAACTGGTTAATAATGACGAACCAGACTGGCAATACAAATATCAGAATGCGATCGGTAAACCATTCGGTTCTGGTGGAGCATACCAACCTTTTGGATTGGTCGCTATTGGTTATTTTGAATCTCAGGAAGATATTGACAATAGCCCAAGACAGACCTATGGGGAGTATCGCGTAGGTGACCTAAAATATCAGGATATCAACGGAGATGGTAAAATTGACACATATGACCGAGTTGCTATTGGATATACCAATATGCCGGAGATTGTTTACGGATTCGGAATGACTGCAAACTGGAAAAACTTCGATGTTAACGTATTCTTCCAAGGCATCAGCCATGTATCCTTCTTTATGGGTGGTACATCAATCGAGGCATTCTCAAGCGGTAATATGGGACGTGCGGCAATAAATGCTGACATTTATGAACACGCTTGGAAAACAACTAATACGCCGGAACAGAATGCAAATGCTCTCTATCCAAGATTAAGTACTGGTGGTGGTGCGGGTAGCTCAAACAACTATCGACCATCTACTGCTACACTTCGCGATGGAAGCTTCCTGAGACTAAAAAACGTAGAAATTGGATATACAATTCCGAAAAATGTACTGAAATCAACATTCCTGACAAATTTCAGATTATACATGGCTGGAAACAATCTACTAACATTTAGCAAATTTAAACTTTGGGATCCTGAAAGAGGAAATGGGGATGGCTCTGGCTACCCACCTTCAAGAATTGTATCATTAGGTATCTCAGCTAACTTCTAAAAATCGAACACAATGAAATTGAATAAATTATTATATCGAGGGATGATTGCTTTATCTATTCTTTGCGCAGGAGGCACTTTTAGCTCATGCGACAGCTTTTTAGATAAACAAGAAGATGAAGCTCTTACTTTTGAAAAGATATGGCAACAAAGATCTACAACGCGTCAGTACTGGCTACATACTATGAGTTTCCTGCCTAATGATGGGGATGACTTTAACTACTCGCCATGGCAGGGAGCATCAGACGAAGGGTCTGTAACTTATAACCGGGACACCCGCTGGATAAATTTCGGTTCATGGAACGCCTCGAATGTACCCTACTACAAAATGCAGGCATATTATCAGGGGATTCGAGAATGCAATATTTTTCTTCAAAATGCTGATAAATGTAACGACCCTCTGCTTACCCCGGGAGAACTGTCTGAGTGGAAAGTACAGACTCGTTTCGCAAGAGCCTACTATTATTTCCTGATGCTGAGAATTTACGGTCCCGTTATTCTTGTAGGCGATGAGCTCTTAGACTTTACAGCTTCTACCGAAGCCCTGTACAGACAACGAAACACGTGGGACGAATGTGTAAAATATGTCGTTGATGAAATGACTGCTTGTGCGAATGACCAAGCTATGAAATCAGGCTGGGAGACCTCCCGTGAAAAAGGATTAGCTACAAAAGGTGCTTGCCAGGCTGTTGTTGCCAGACTAAAACTTTACGCTGCTCGCGATTTATTTAATGGGAATAAATTGTATTCTGGATTAGTTAATCCAGACGGGCAAAACCTATTTCCACAAGCATATGACGCAAACAAATGGCTGGAAGCAGCTGAAGCAGCAAAAGTACTGATTGACAATCCAATGTATGAGTTATACCGCGCTGGAGACGGATCAAATCCCTATGAAAACTGGTTGGGTATTACAAAAGAAAAATGGAACTCTGAGCTAATCTGGAGTACCGGAATCAAGGGACGTTACACTGTGAGTGTGCACACTGTACCAACAGGTGTCGCAGGGACAGCTTACGGAGGAGTTGGTCCAACTCAACAACAAGTAGACGCTTTTGCTATGAAAAACGGAAAGTATCCAATCACAGGGTATAAAGATAATGGAGAACCGATCATCGATCCTGCTTCGGGCTACAATGAAACAGGCAAGAGTTCATGGACATATCCGGCTTGGGGTGGGGTTAAATCATATACCCAAACAATGCCTAATATGTACAAAGATCGTGAACCTCGTTTCTACATCTCTGTATTCTTCGGCGGAACAGACTGGTATCATGGAACAAGTAAAACTTTGATCTCATTTGCGAAAGGAGGAAATGGGAACAAATCTCACGATTATCCGAAGCCAGGCTATCTGATCAATCGTTTTTACGACCACGAACTAAATTCCTCAGCAGGTCAATGGGGTGAAATGGTATTCCCTACTTTCCGCTTGGGCGAAATGTATCTCAACTTTATTGAAGCTGTGCTTGAGTGTAAGAAAAGATCTGTTGCCATGCCTGCAGGATATGAAACACTTGCTATGGAGTTATGGAGAGATCTGAGAGACCGCGCAGGTGTTCCGGCGATAACAACAGTGTATCCTGGTGCTACTACAGAACAGCTGATAGAGTTGGTTAGAGCTGAAAGACGCGTAGAGTTGGTGTATGAAAATCACAGATATTTTGACACCCGCACATGGATGATTGCTGAAAAAACAGATGGAGGTCCAATGTATGGAATGGATACAACGATTCCTGCAAAAAATGCAACAGATACTCCGGATACGTTCTGGAAAAGAACTGTTTTTGAAACAAGGGTTTTCAATTCCAATCACTATCTGTATCCATTCTCTCAGCGCGAACTTGATAGAAATAAATTACTTGTTCAGAATTATGGCTGGTAATTTTTATAGAAACACATTCGTTAATAAAAAGGTAAAGACAATGAAATATAAAATAGGATTCGTTACATTAGCTCTTTCAGCTCTAATCTCTGGATTCACGAGTTGTGACGATGAAAAAGACAAATATCTCGATCAATACGCTACAATTCTCTACTTCAACAAATCAGGTGAAGTCCCTGTGACTCTATACAAAACAGGTGAAAATACAAATTACAGTGTTATTGTAAACAAAGGTGGAGCTAATTTGAAAGCGGCAACAGAAGTCTCAGCACAACTGATGTCTCAGGCTTCTCTTGATATATACAATGAGATAGCCGGAACCAATTACGTCATGCTTCCTGCTTCCTGCTTTGATATGACAGAGAAGCAACGTCTTGCATTTAGCTCAAAAGAGGATTCTAAATCCATAACTGTAGAATTCATAACAGATGAGATCTACAAACTGGATCAGACGACTAACTATATTCTGCCGATGGAACTTATCGATTCTAAAGATTCAATTAACAGTAAACTGAATAAGCTCTTTGTGAACCCGGCAGTGGTCATTCCATCAATTAATCTGAAAACAGTCGGAGAACAGGACGCCATTCAGGACCCTGCAGTAGCAACAACGAGTACTTTCAATGTTACAGCTGAAATGCCTCTTAAAAACCAGTGGGAATTTGACTGTACTCTCGAAGTTGACCCTACAATCCTGGACGATTTTAATGAAAGTAGCACTATCAAATATACATTATTACCACAGGTAGCATATCAGTTTAATCCTAAATTGACATTTACACCTGGTAATGGAGAGGTTACTTCTCTAATCACAATTGACCGGAGCAAAATCACTCCTGGCGACTACATCCTTCCTGTAAGATTGACAGATTGTTCTAAAGATGCATTCTTGATTGATCAACAGAAAAGCACTTGCCTGATAAAAGTATCTCTAAAGAGTATTAAACTCACAACGGGTAATTTAACGACAAATGCACAAGAACCTACGGAAGGAGCTATTGCCGGATTAATTGATGGTAATTTAACAACCTTCTTCCACTCTGCATGGAGTGTCCCTGCATCATCTTTACCTCACTACTTCCAGGTAAGACTTGATACACCAGTTAAAAACATGAAATTCCAGTACTACACTCGGCATAACAGTGGTAATCAAGCACCTAAAACAATTCATCTAAAAGGAAGTAATGATGGAACAAACTTTGTCCTTATTAAAACATTTGACAGTGGACTTCCAACAACTTCAGGCACAGCATTTAATACACCAATATTTGCATCTGATGTAGCATATTCGTACCTGAGATTTGAAGTGCCACTAAGTGCAGCAGGCGAAAATAAGTTCTTTGCTATGGCTGAATTTAAGCTATGGGGAGAGTAGTTGAAATAGTGAAATAATTGAGGCGGGGGAGAAAATAGATATACATTTTCTCCCCCGTTTTTTTTATCAACATGATAAAAAAAACATTGTTTAATATTATTTTCACTATGCATTCTTTACTCCTGCGATACTTGAGAAATAAAAAAAAATCTAAATTCGTCATTGCAGAACAATATCTTTCTCTTGAGTTTAATTTTGAGGGAACAGAAAAGATCTATTATTTAATTTATCATACAAAATCCGAAAATGGAAATTTAGGAGCAGTAAAAATCTATACACAAACCGAAGATAATAAAGAGTTTTCGCTTCAAGGAGAATATAATTTTCGGATGCAAAATGCAACAAGTCGTGTCGGTATTTCTCAAACTTTTATTCTTTTGAAATACCGTCATCCATTAATACTAACGATGTGACACTACATGCTGTTCAAGCTAATGGTACTCGCATAGCTATGAAGAAAACTAATTAAAAAAGATAAAAGCGGTTCGTCAATTCAACGAACCGCTTTTAATCTTTCCTAACACCACTATAATCAATTGAACTCAGAGAAAGCCACTTACTATTCGGACTTTCTTTTGATTGTAAAGAATAAATATTTTATTAAATTTGTGATTCCTTATTAATACTAAAAACAAACAGTTCTCATGAAAAAATTACTGACTATCCTATCATTCCTGATAGGAGTACCATCCT